>RECS01000128.1 GCA_007693915.1 Saprospirales bacterium
AGTAAAGCGTTTCGTTGCCTTTTTCGCAAGATTCTGAAGTGGTAAGATTACTGTGTTCTGAAAGCTGACACATAACATTAGTATCCGGAGAGCAAAACTCTTGAAAATGCCCGGAAGGCATCCGCTTTTTTTACCGGTTAAAGTCTTCGATAAATGATCCACCCACCAGGCAATTGGCCATGAAGGTAAACAGGACGTCCTCATAGGAATACTTAGCTTGCTTAGGTCTGCTTCCCAATGATTCTTAAGAGTATCAGAAATCAGGCCTGCATTCTTATTAAAGGAGGTTCTGAAAATATCTAAACGCCCTCCATTTGCGCCTACTTTGCTTCTGCCACAGAACTTCAAAAAAAAATGGCAACAAAGTTAATAAACAATCCCTCCCAATAGCTTTGCTCACTGCTAACTGACTACCATTCACTTTAGCTGAAGCCCCTACCGTACCCCTACCTTGGCCTGCACCCTATACTATTGATGAGGCCCACAAGCCTTTAGCCTTTAGCTGTGCAGGGCGCAAGATCGGAACTTACGTTATTATGTTGGGGCTTACAGGAAATGGCCATCAGATTTCGGTCGTTTTGAGCGAGGTTCCTGATTACCGAAAACCGTCAGTCTCCTATGATTTTCAATAAAATCTCGTGTTTAAGTTTATCCTTTATAATGGGAATAACTGCTGGGGAAATTTCGTACCTTACAGTTTCTCCATCCACAGTACCCTCTAACAGCCCCGACTGCAGACCATCAGGATTTTCAATCTGAATGAGATAGGTCGTGCTGTCATCATCCAGAATAAGCGTGATGCTATACCCCACCCAGCTCTCCGAGATAGCAGGCTTCAGTAAAATAGAGTCCCCATTTAATTGTAAACCGAGTACTGACTCCAATGCTACCCTGTACATCCATCCGGCAGAACCCGTGTACCAGCTCCATCCACCTTGTCCGGTAAGGGGATTCTCTCCGTAAACATCTGCTGACACCACAAAGGGTTCTACTTTATACTGATCGGCAGATTCCCGATTGAGGGCATGGTTTACAGGATTGATCATATTCAGGTAGCGAACTGCTTTTTCTCCCATCCCCATTTCTGCAAAAGCCTTCACTGTCCAAAGAGCTGCGTGGGTATATTGCCCTCCATTTTCTCTGACACCCGGAATATAACCCTTGATGTAGCCTGGATCTTTATCCGTTTTGTCAAAAGGGGGAGCCAGCAGGCGAATGAGCTTGTCTTTTTCAGAAACAAGCCGTTCTTCTACAGCACTCAATGCCTGTTTTCCCCTTTCCTCAGAAGCGACTCCTGAAAAAACAGACCAGGCCTGAGAGATCGCATCTATCTTGCACTCATCATTTTTTGAAGACCCGATAGGTGTTCCATCGTCGTAGAATGCTCGTAAATACCACTCTCCGTCCCAACCCTCTTCATTCAGTCTTTGTTTCAGTTCTGCTGCCACTGACAGGTATTTTTCTGCTCTGGAATCATCCTCCATAATCCGGCAAATTTTTTCAAAGCGAGTGAGAATATAATAGATAAAAAAACCGAGCCAGATACTTTCTCCCTTGCCATTTTCACCCACCCGGTTCATTCCGTCGTTCCAGTCACCACCGCCGATTAAGGGCAACCCGTGTGTCCCAAATTGCAGCGAAATATCGATGGCCTTGCAGCAATGTTCATAAATAGTACCTTTATCTTGCAAAGTTATGGGATGCAGATAGGCTTCGTGTTCAGAGTGTTCGAGTTTTCTCGAGCTTATATAGGTCGCATCTTCCTTTAGGATGGATTCATCTCCGGTGGATTGTATATAAAACTCAACTACATAGGGTAGCCAGAGGCGATCATCGGTAATTTTAGAACGGATTCCCCTTCCGGTGGGCGGGTGCCACCAATGAAGTACATCTCCCTCCTTAAACTGTTTTTTTGCATGGCGTAGAATTTGATCCCGACATATTTTTGGGTTTACGTATAGTGCTGCTGTTGCATCTTGTAATTGATCCCTGAATCCATAGGCGCCACCTGATTGATAAAAGGCGGTACGGGCCCACATCCGGCTTGAGAGATTCTGATACATCAACCATCCGTTGACCATAACATCCAGTGATTTATCAGGTGTGGAAACTTGTATTTTTGATAGTGTTTTTTTCCAGAAAGCCCGGATGTTTTCTAGCTCTGAGTCAGCATAGTTGATATCAGAATACTTTTGGATGGTTGATTCTGCTTCTATTCTGTTTTTGGTTTCTCCCTCCAGAAAGAGAAGTGTTACACTTTCTCCCGCTGCCAGGTCGAAAACAGTTTGGAGCACTGCGCAGGGGTCTTCACCTGTTTTAAGTCTGTTATCAAGTAGCTTTTCAGTGGATAGTGCAAGGGGTTTGCTAAGGGAGCGATTTCGCCCAATAAAGCTCTTTCGGTCGGTAGTGTATCGAAATTGAGCACTTTCTAAAGGGTTGACAACAGAGGAAAAAACAGTTCGACCGGCAAACTCATTGTTGTAGTTGTTTTCAGCAAATATAGTCTTTCCATTTGAGGAAATTGTCTGATTGACAAATCTTGAAGAGGTAGCCCGATCCACTCCCAAGACCCTCTCCAGATATCTGAATACAGACAGTTTCAGGGTTTCGCTTCCCATGTTTTTCAAAATGAGTTTTGAAACTTTTAAAGACCCATTTTGCGGCACAAATTGCAGCAGCTTTTGATCGAGATTATTGGAAGAATGCTCGTAACCGGTAAATCCAAAGCCGTGAATTACCCGATAAAAGCCTGAACCCATAACCGGGCCCGGGGAGGGAGACCAGTATTCCTTTTTATCTTCGTCTCTGATGAAGAAGGCTTCTGAGTGCACATCGGTCACAGGGTCATTCGACCATGAGGTGAGTTTGTTTTCCCGGCTGTTTTTACTCCAGGTATATCCGCCCCCCCGCTCTGAGACCGTGAATCCAAATTGTTCGTTTGCAATCACATTAATCCAGGGTACGGGTGGAAATATGGGGAGGCCGGTTGACGAATCTCTTTTTATCAGAATGTGATATTCATCGCCATCTTTAGAGAACCCACCATATCCATTGAAAAATTGCAGGTTTTGCTTTTTTAGATTGAATAATTCATCGTCATCAATCTCCCCATGTTTTACCGGTAAATAATCAGCTTTGTGACCATTAATATACCATGAAGTGGTTTCAATATTTCGATTGACCTTTGATAAGTCGGGTAACTGTTTCTCAAAAACAACATATGCTACACTCAATAAGAGCGTTAAATCTGATTGTTGAATTTGATCAACCCTGTAGATAAATACCCCCCCTCTTTTATTGATTACATCTCGCTCGAGCGAAGACTCAATCGCCACCTGAATGGCATCCTGCACTTCGTCTATATAACCGGGTGGATGCTCATTAATAATGAGTAATTCAGATTCAATGCCCCGCATGCGCCAAAAAGTATGTGCTTTGAGCAATGTCTTTACTTGCGTGAGTTGGTGGGTTTCATTAATTCGAAAGACCATCAGGGGATAATCTCCCGATATTCCATAGGGCCATAGGTCTTGCTGTTTTTTGCGGTTGATCAAAAGGTGGTGGTTCTCCCCACGGTACGCTGGGTCTGCGTAGAAAATATAGGAGGCGAGTTTGTGGAAGTAGTGAGCCTGTCTGGTCTTGATCGTGAGGTGGATCAACTCTACAGATCCATATATGGAGGCCAGGTCAAAAGCTCTGTTGACAGAGAGTTGATTGTCGTACATATTTGCAACCTGTATCGCATCTTCTCTCGAATCAGCATAGCCTAGACCGAAAGTGAGTTCTACTTTTTCTCCCGGCAAGAGGGTGAGTTGTTTTCTTAAACTCACAATGGGATCTGACACATTTCCCTGAGATCCCTTTAATTTATTCCCGTCATCCATGGCTTCCGGATTGCTCAAGCATCTGCCTTTTCCTATAAAATTTGCTCTTTCAGTCTCAAAATCCAGGATGTCTGATTGTTTATTCACAAAATTACCGGCAAAGGTGTGAATTAGCCAAATCGGCTTCTCTCCCTTGCTGCGTGGCCTTCGCTTAGCTAAAATTGATCGATTCGATTTCAAGTATTCAGTTTCTACAAAAAGCTTAGAGAATGCGGGATGGGAGTAATGGTCTGTCGGTCTGTTCAATACTACTTCCGCGTAGCTGGTTACCTCCAAAATACGATTTCGGTCGGAGTAGTTAGTAAGGATTAGTTTTCTAAGTTCGATTTGATGGTCGGGTGAGACACAGATCTCGGTGGTAGTCTCAATCCATTCGTCTACCCGGGAGCATACTACTTTCCCGTTGTGAAACCAGGTGTCGTATCTGTCGGGTTTGCGCTTTACAGGCTGGTGCATAGCAGACCAAAATACATTGCTCTCCTTGTCTTTTATATAGAAGAAAAGTCCGAGTGAATCAATGGTGGGATCGGGTTTCCAGGCGTTTAATGCGACACCTTTTGAATTGGAATATCCTGTGCCTGCATGGGTTATCATAGCAGAAAACTTCCCATTCGACAGGGTGTGCAATCGGGGAGGGCTTGCGTCCAGTTCATTGATTCCTGAATGTTCCGCAATGTACTGAACAGAGGTTTTTTCTCCGGGTTCGAGTTCAGCATCAATGGGGTGTGGCTCTTTGATAGGGACTCCTTTGGGTATTCTTTCTTGCAACAACAGCTCACAACTTTTTATTCGGGGGTCTGCGTGGAAGTTGTTGTTGATCGTCCAGTCATTCAGGAAATTGTCAAGGGCAATCAAACTCATTCCGTGATGATGCACCATATAGGTTTTAACTACTTTAAAAGGTACGTCTGAATCAAAGTGGGAAGGAGTGTAATCAATGGCGTCATAAAATCCAAAAAGACCAAAACCTCCAACTTTCTCAATCTCTTTCAGATTTTGAATTGAAGCTTTGGCGTTGACCATCAAGGCGAGTAGGGATGCATAGGGAGCAACTACATACTCATCGGCCAGACCTCGTTTTAGGCCGAGGCCCGGTGCACCGAATGTTCGGTATTGATAGTGTAAATCTATGTTGAGGAAATGATATGCACTTTCAGAAAAACCCCAGGGAAGGCCTCTATTGTCGCCGTACTTTTTTTGCCAGTTTATCACATTCTGATAGGTGTTGCTCATCAGGGTGTCAGGGTATGATTTGTTAAAGAGCAGGGGCATCAAATACTCAAACATAGTCCCTCCCCAGGAAAGCAATATTTCTTCTCTGTTGATGCTGGTTAGTCTTCTGCTCAGCCTGAACCAGTGCTCAACAGGCACGTCACCTTTTGAAATAGCAATATAGGAGGCAATTCTTGCTTCACTGGCCAAAAGGTCATAAGTACTCGTATCAAACTGCACAGAATCAAGATTGAATCCAATACTGAACAATCCTCTCTTTTTTTGATAGAGAAAAGAGAAATCCATTTCATCTATCATTTTTTCAGTGACTGAATTGATTTCTTCAGCTTGTTTTTGCCATTTATCCTGTAGTTTAAAACAACTGTGATTTCTGTAGCCATCTTTTAGTAAGCTGTTCAATTCGTTGGGAGAGTAGTTTTTGATATCACTACCATCGGGAAGGGTCATGCATTTGTATTCATCAATTGCTTTTTCGATAACCCTCAACGGACTTTCTATCCAAAAGAGTAGATTGTTTAATTTTTGATCATCCAGATTGCTACCCAGTGGTAAAAGATTGGTTGCACTTAGTTCTACTGCATCTTGTTTCAAAGCTTTCAATAAGTCGAGATTCAGGGAGGGGATCTGATCACCCGGCGGATTGAGTTTTTTGAGCATCAGATTGGAATAAAGTTTAATGCGATCAAAAAAGGGTTTAATCAACTCTTCATCGGTGCAGTTTTCTTTAAAAACCTCTTGAATAGTCAAGAGGGTATCCCGCAAACCGGAGAGTAAATTCTGGTTAATTCCTTTTGTTTCCATTACCTCCTTAATGGCTTCTTTGACTACTATTAAACTGGCGGCGAGGTTGCCGGAATCCACGGTAGATATATATTTTGGATTTAAAACTTCCCCCAATTTAGTTTCATACCAGTTAAATAAATGACCCTGATATTTTTCGAGGGCGAGAATCGCCTGCAGGGATTTCTGTTGTCGATCCAGTAACTCGCTAATGGTCAGATATCCCATATTATAGGCCACCTGACTGGATACCAGAGCCAATCCAATATTGGTCGGGGAGGTCCTTTCCATCGTGGGTAGGGGAGGGTTTTCCTGATGATTGTCCGGCGGCAGCCAATTGTGCTCCTCATTTACGAATCGCTCAAAATAAAACCAGGTACGTCTTGCATACAAGCGAAGTTTCAATCGATCTTCTTCTGAAATAATAAGCGGACGCTTTTTTATAGGTTGGCTGATGAACCACACATAAAGGGGCGAGCCGGACCATAACAGGAAAACAGGTACAACAATCCAAAGATAGGCCGGAGCAGTTACAACAGCAGCAAGCAGGAGGGAAACACCCAATAAAACAGGGAAAACCATTAGGCGAAAATAAGCACTAAGTGAATTGGGACTGATTCGTTCCACCTGTGAGGCAGGAGCCCATTGAAGTAACCACTTTTTAGAAATGGTTAGGCGGTACAAGGTTCTGCAGACGGCATCCAGTTGGATAAAGGCCTGGTGAGGCAAAATAATAACCGTGGATAGAGCTTGAATGGCATTTATCTTCAGATTATCACGCACTTTTCCGATATATATTTTCCACCTTACCCTCGCCGGCCTGTTTAACAGATCGCTCGACAGATTGATATAAGTGGGAAAAGCCAGAATCCCCAAAGCCGCTATTGCCCATATCCAACCTGAACCCGGGAGCCAGAATAAACCCGCAATAAAGAATATGGTCAGAAATAAGAAGTTGAGCGACCGTCGCAGGTTATCAAATATTTTCCATTTGGATAATAGGTCTATGGGATTCCGGTTTTTGCCTTGTTGTCCGGGAACTTTTGGGAAAATCCAGGATGCAATCTGCCAATCACCTCTGGTCCATCGGTGATTTCTTTTGGCATAACTGAGATAAGTGCTTGGAAAGTCGTCAAACAATTCGATATCGGTGGCAAGACCGGCTCTTAAATAGGTGCTTTCAATGAGATCGTGTGAGAGAATTCTGTTTTGGGGAAATTTGTGATTTAAAACAGAGTGAAAAACTTTGACGTCATAAATTCCCTTGCCTGTAAAAATGGCTTCACCCGTCAAATCCTGATAAATATCAGACACGGCAGCTGAATAGGGGTCTATACCCACAATTCCCGAGAATATTTTTGAAAACCATGTCTTAATCGCTGATTCTGGAAAGAATGATATACGTGGCTGGATAATAGAATATCCTTTGGTAACCCTCTGATGGACGTCATCATATCTGGCCCTATTGAGTGGATGAGCAATGGTGCTGATTAGTTTTTTTGCAGATCCGGGAGGCAGTTTGGTGTCAGCGTCAAGTGTGATCACAAATTTAATGGTCTTGGAGCTAATTGATTTATGAAAGTCCCCTGCAAAAAATCGATAAGAGGTCTCTGAACCCGGATCACAAATCAAGGTGTTTAATTCTTCGAGTTTCCCCCGCTTTCTTTCCCAGCCCATCCATGAATTTTCCGAACCATTCCACAAGCGTTCACGATGGAGCATAAAGAATCGGTCACCATAAAGTGATGAATACTTATCATTAAGCTCATTAATAGCATTTTTAGCTGCCCTGAGGATGGCCTCCTCACCTTCCAATTCCTTTTCATTTGCATCAGTGAAGTCGGTGAGCAGAGCAAATTGAAGTTTTGGGTCGGGGTTGGCTAATGAGTGAATTTCAATATTTTCAATTTGACGCAATGCATCATCAATAGAAGAAAACATGGTTGGGACGACAACAAGTGTCCTTGAGTCATCTGGAATTTCCTCTTTATAATTCATTTTTGGAAGTACACGGGGTGGCAGGAAAAAAGCAAAAAAACGATTTACTACTGAAATTGCCAGATCAAGTGCAGGGAAAAAAGCAATAAGTATCATTGCTATTATTATTGCCGGGGAATAGTTTATTGCGCCTGTTACCAGCCACAAAAGAGTCAAAAATGAAGAAGTAATTAGGAATATAATCAGCAGGTAAAATGAGAAATGGGCTTCAAATACTCTGAGAATCCGCTCCCTGACTGGCATAGAATATCCTACTTTCTCAATCAGTTTACTGTATCCATCTCCCACAAGAAAATAACCAATGTGCTGCTTTACTGAACAGCTATCGTTTCCTGAATCATCCGGATTTTCAAGAGAAGAGTTTTTTTGTGTTTGAGTCAATTCTAAAGCACAGTTGGCCAGTTCATACTCCGAAAACTTTGAGCGTCTGCTCAGTCTCTCCACCGTCCTCCTATACCTGTCCCTCGTCTGAAAATCCATCGCTGAATAAATACCTGCGGGATCTTGTTTAAGAACACTGTCTATAACAGAACACTCCTCCACAAAATCCGCCCAGTCCGTTTCTGCAATCTGCCTTAGGGAAATGATCGCATTTTGGATGGCGACCTGAAGCCTTGACTCTTTTTGTGCCTCCAGCCGCATGGCATCTTCAAGTGTCGTTTCGTATTGGTTAAATTGGTATTTAAACCATCGCTTTTGTTCCTCATGGACCAAACCTGCTGATTGGAGCTGATTGAATAACTCTAAAAGATATAAGAGACCTGATTTTTCAGAATGCACTCTCGCCCATCCGGATATAGCATGTGAAAAGGAACCCGGTTCTTGTAAATTCTCTTTTTCGATTTCACTTACAAATTTTTCAACTTCACTTTTGATCTTTTTGTAATACAATATACGGCTTGCTTTTTCAGCCAATATTTGTATAAGAAATAAGCGAATCATAATGGCGAATGCCCACAGCTCCCCCAGTTGAAGGTGCTGCTCCTGCTGATAAGTTTTAATATACTCTACAAGAACTGTATTGTCTAAAACGTTATCCGTGTGCGTAAGCATGCTGAGTGCTATTTCATATACTCTGGGAAAGCCCTTATGCTCACCTATTGCCAGTATTGGAATGTTCCGTTGATACGCTTTTGGAAAATCAATTCCAATTTGTACAATCTGTTCCTGAATTATATAGAAGTTGTCCAACAGCCATTCAGAAGCGGGAGAAATTTCTTTTTCAGCTTTCACTATTTTAGATAGGATACGGTAGGTGTCTGTCAATACCTGTTTGGACTCTTTCAAAATAGGCTTAATCGGCTTTAGCTGTTTTGAACTGTATGATACCTTGTGAATTCCCGCTAAACCAATAGCGCTTTCCTTCAAAAATTGAATATTAAACGATACGGTAACCTTTTCCTTCATATGTTCTAGCTTCTGGTTCTAAATTTCAGTAAAAATAAGAGAATATGTCTGGCTCGTTCAGCGAGTTAAACTCGTGCGTATAAACTGAAAAAAGACCGAATTTATAAAAATACTATTAGATCTCCCACCAAATGAAAATCAAAATTTGACAACTCGGTTATATTCTTAAATTATTTCATAAAATTCTTGTAGTTTTTTCTTCATGATTCTCCACGATTTCCTAAAGATACAAAAATAGGATAGATATTTTTGAGTTAATAAAGTGAATATCTTTAAATCTCCAGATAAATTATGGGGAAAAGGTAATTTACATTTGGCTTTATCTAGTAATGATCCTTTTTTAATTAATGATTTTTATTTTTATTGAAAAAAATAGCTGATGATTCGATTTTTTTACAAAAAAGTTCTTAAACCCATTCTTTTTCATATGGAGGCAGAATCTGTTCACAATCTCTTTGTCAAACTGGGCCATCGGGCTGGTAAGTGGAAATTGGGACGATGGTTATTGGGATCAGCCTATAAATATAAAGGACCCACTGTAGAAAAAACTGTTGATGGAATCAGGTATATGACTCCCGTGCTATTGGCGGCGGGATTTGATTATAATGGAAAACTTGCTCATATATTGGATTGCGTGGGTTTTGGTGGGGAGGAAATTGGATCTGTTACTGCCCGCCCTTGTGAAGGAAATGAAAAGCCAAGATTAAAACGAATGATAAAATCTCAGGCTTTAGTCGTGTTTAAAGGTCTTAAAAACGACGGAGTGGATGCCATAATAAAAAGGCTGAAAAAAACTAAAAAACCCAAGGGGTTCGTCTGGGGAATTAGTATTGCTAAAACAAACGATCCACAGAGCGCGGATATGGCTGAGGGAATTGAGGATTATTGTTATTCGTTTCGTCGTTTAAACGAAGAGCAAATCGGTGACTTTTACACCATCAATATTTCCTGTCCGAATGTTCATGGCGGGGAGAGTTTTACCACTCCTGATATGCTTCGACCACTTTTGACCAAACTCCGGGAGATACCGACCACTAAGCCGGTCTATATCAAAATGCCCATAATTCTACCCTGGGGTTCCTTTGACGAATTGCTAAGTTTGATTGACTCTTTTCCCATTAAGGGGGTAGTTATCGGAAATCTTAATAAGGATTATACAGATGCAGATTTTCCTGAAGAGGCACCAGCTAATTACCGCGGAGGATTGAGTGGAAAGGTTTGTCAGAAGTTATCGACAGACCTCATACGTAAAACCAAAGAAAAATGGAAAGATCGCTTTACCATTATTGGTTGCGGTGGAATTCTGACCGTATCAGATGCAATGGAAAAATTAGAAGCGGGTGCAGATCTGCTGCAATTGATTACCGGGATGATATTCGAAGGACCCCATTTGATGAAGGATATTTCCAAAGCTATCACAAAAAGGGAGTCTTTCCATAGTTAGTGACCCCTCTGTCCTGCCAGTCCTGTCTCTGAAAGATATTTGTAATAATAGACTCAGGTTAATGAATTCAATTGATTTTTTCTCAAAGTAATTATACTAGGCTTTAGCCTTGTATAATAGAACTAAATGAGTATTCCAAAATTTATAAGCTGTAAACTACTGTAAAAACTCGCAATCCATTCTTTAGTATGTTATAGCTTGATAAACTTCTTTAACGATTCTTATGGATTAATACTCCTGAGCGAGTTAATTTTTATCGAATTCACTAATAAATATGTCAGACCTTTTGTAGATCGTAGTTTCTAAATCTTGCAAAGAAGAAAAGTTGCAAAGAGAGTTAAACCTCTACAGCTTCCTCAGCCCTTTTCCTGGCCATATTGGATTTCATCTCTCTCCATTTGGCGCCCATCAGCTTATTCATTCCCTTGTCCACAATGAAGTGAGTGGCGATTCTGTACAAACCTTTTGCCCTTCTGATATAAGATTCATTGGCTCTAAGGCTGATAGAATATCCGAAATCTGTGTATTCGATATAATGCCAAAATCCCGAAGGAATGAAGAGTGTTTCGCCGGGATTGAGCATGACCTCATGTCCTTTCACTTTTTTAAGTGCAGGGAATTGCTCATAGTCAGGATTGTTGATATCTATATAGCTCGCCACCGTGTAGGGGTGTCGGTAGATATTTTTTGTTTGTTCCGGTGAAAAAAGCACCACTCTCTTCCTCCCATGAATTTGATTTAGAAATACATGCGATAAGTCAATGTCGTAATGCAAGGCTACTTTAGATCCTTCTCCTCCAAAGAACATAAATGGAAAAGAATTGATGAATCCCGGCATGATATTGGGTTGTTGATAATCATTGCACAGTTCGGGTGCATGCCTGAATATGTTAAAAAGGAACATTCTGAGATCTGTAGGTCCGCTCTCAAGTGTTTCAATGAAATCCCTTAGTTTCATTGTTTTGTCAGCGACCATATAGGTTTTTCCGGGCTTGGAGTAATTGGAAGAATAAACGGGAACATCCAGTTGTCCGTGTTCAGATTTAAAGAAATCCGGTGTCCACTTTTCAGCTGCCGGCCAATTGGCGATCAAATCTGTAAAAACAATGGGGTCTCTATTCTCAAGAAAAGGTTTGAAAGTACTACTGTTGAGACCTGATAAGCGTATTATTTCTTTAAGTTCCATGTCTTTCTTATTTTATTTGGGCGCAAAATTAAAGAAAGATTTCTTTGAAATTGATACAAATTTCAGTGTTTAACATTATTTGATTACTCTGATTTTCATTTTTATGTCTGATCTAGGACGATCTGCCTGGTCAGTATTTTGTGCTGCTATTTTATCAATAACTTCCATTCCTGATAATACTCTCCCAAATACAGTATAAGCACCATCCAGAAACGGGGAACCGCCTACTTCTTCGTATTTTGTTACCTGATCAGGCGAGTAGGTAAAACCGGTACGTGCTTCCATTTGCCTCAAATTATCTGCTGTAACTTTATTCCCGTGTACTATGTAAAATTGAGAACCTGACGATTTCTTTTCAGGGTTGACCGCATCTCCCATCCTTGCAGCTGCGATTGCTCCTCTGTGGTGTACAAAGCGAGGGTCGATTTCTGCAGGGATTTGATAGCCCGGGCCACCTGAACCAAGCCGCGCACCTGTTTTGGCATCTCTCGAATCAGGATCCCCACCCTGTGCCATAAAACCACTAATAACTCTATGAAAAAGTAAACCATCGTAAAAACCTTCTTCTGCCAATTTAATAAAGTTATCTCTGTGTAATGGAGTTTCATCATAGAGTTGTGCTAAAATAGTCCCAAATTCAGTCTCGATCTCAATGAGGCAAATGTCGGGAGGTAAAATTTGAATATTTTTTTCCATTTCTGATTTTTTGTTTCCCTTTCTGGCTTCAAGACGCACAATATAATTACCGGATTGGAGATAACGGTGTTCCGGATTTGGATCTGATGAAACGGTTCCGTCTCCAAAGTCCCATAAAAATTCTTCGGCCTCCTGAGACTGATTATCGAAGGTTAATTCAGCCGGGGCCGACATTTGCTCAGATTCAATACTGAATTTAGCTATTGGCCTTGAACATGCACTTATTAAAACGGCTAAAAATAGCCAAATAGTTACTCTCATTATCGATTACTTTTTTGAAAAAAATCACAAAACCGCTTTTCAGTTTATTATTTACCGCGGTAATTTTCTAAAACTCTAACAGCCATTCTGACATCTTCAACAGGTCGGTCATTCGGACCTGTTTGTACTGCAGCTATTCGGTCAATTACTTCAATACCGGATACCACTTCACCAAATACGGTATAGTCCATATCGAGATTTGGGGTTCCACCATTTTCTATATATAGTGCTATTTGTTCTTCAGTATATCTGATTCCCTTCATTTGTTCTATGGTTCGCAAGTTTTCCTCAGTTTGCTGAGTCCCATGTACAATATAAAACTGAGACCCTGAGGATCGTTTCTCAGGATTTTGGGTTCTTGCGGCAGCTAAAGCACCTTTCAGATGTATGGCACCTATTTCTGCTTCAATGGTATAGCCCGGTCCTCCGGCGCCAAGAAACTGATCAGCAGTAGCATTTTTTGAATTAGGGTCACCACCCTGAATCATAAAGCCGTTAATAATCCGGTGAAACAACAGACCATCATAAAAACCGTCGTTGGCCAGTTTGATGAAGTTGTCCCTGTGCAATGGAGTACTGTCGTAAAGTCGTACTATTATATCTCCATAACTTGTCTCTATTTTAGCATAGGTAGATGTATCCTGTTGACAGGACACCAACAAACTAAAAAAAACCAATACAAAAAACAGATTTTTCATTGAGTCATATTTAAATTAAAGTGATTAAAAAATATAAATTATTAACGACTGATTGCCTCATTTTCATCTTCAAAAAACAATTCTCTGAAATAAGAAATTATTTTTTTCTTTAAAAGGTCTTCCTGCTTATCCACTCCGCTAACATCAATTTTTTTTAGTGGTACCCAATGTGGCCAACCATCGGCATCCATTCCCTCAAACTCGTAATAATCGTTTTCAAGCAAGGTGCAGACAGCTACATGCATTAGATCTTGTTTTTCTTCTTTTGAGTACTCAGTTGTAAATGTTCCAAGTTCACGAATTCCAATCAAAACTAAAACAGCATTGAGGTCAGGTACTTTTTCCAATCCCAGCCGCTCGGTAAGTTCATGACGTACCCTTAACCACTCAAAATCCAATTGCCATTCTTCCATTATACATGTTTGTTGAATTTGCAAAGTTAATACATGAACAGCAGAAGTCAACCGATTCAATTTAGAAAAAGTACTTATCCACAGAAATGAGTTTAATTCTTTTTCAATCGACAGAAATCAAAATCCTCCTTATCCCAAGTAACTAATTTATCTTATTTAATAGCAATTAAATAATTTTTTATTCTAATAAAAAATTAAATAACCAGATCTTTTGTTTAATTATTTAAAATTAGAAAAAAAAAAAACTCCACCTATTGAGTATGGAAAACTTCAAAATCACATACTTTACTATTCTCATTAACTAAAAAAGTTTGTTTACTGTTCTTTTCAATTACCAAAAAACTATATACTAATTAGCAACCGAGATCGTCACTAAAACTAGCTGCTACAGGCCGTTATAGGGCTATTGTTAATGGACACTTACAGCCCAAGTCGTTTTAAAGATTCTGCTCTAAAGCATACACCAACATCCATTTCCCATCAATTAGTCTGAACCGATATTCTGATATAAATCCGCTATTTTCTATCCATATCCTTTGTATGAATTCAACTTCAGTTTGTTTGTAGTCCACACTGTATTCAGGGTCGTTGATATCCCAAACAGGAACCTTCATAATCGGCCAGTTTTCCGGAGTCCACAACTCTTCTCCATGGGATTGGACTAAGCCTCCTTCAAGGGGAAAATCTATTCGGCTAAGCTGAAAATCAGGGTCATTGTGAAATCGCAGATAAAATAAATCAAAATCTTCTGCTGCAGGAGGTTTATCTGCTTTTCCAATAAGCCCACAAGAGGGTAAAAGAGTTATGATTGATAAAAGCAGTATGCATATAAAGAGTACGTTAGATAATGAACTAGTTGGGTTTTTGAATATCATGCCTATTGATAAACTTGATTGAAACCTAAAGATACAGTATTCATTTATTTCTAACCATTTTAGTTGCGAATAAACTGATAATATGGGAATATTCCTAAAAATTTCCTTTTTGCTAATTATTCAACAATAAAAAGAGCTATATTGCGGAAGATTATAACAATACAAGTGTCATGGCAGAAGGAGAAGACAATCATTTAAACTGTACAAATTGCGGACATGAGCTCCACGCTTCCGATGTTTATTGTGCTCATTGCGGCCAAAAGGTGGAATATTCCAAAATCACCTTCAAGGAAATGGCAGAGGTATTCCTTTACTCTCTTTTTAATGCAGATTCCACACTCTGGAGGACGCTAAAGCACATATGGATACCGGGAAAATTGACTCGGGAGTATTTTTCCGGAAAAAGAAAGTCCTATTTACACCCTGTGCGGCTTTTCCTATTTAGTTGGGTATTGTTTTTTGCCATATTTGCTTTTGGTGGTCAGATTTTTTCGGATGGATCAAACGATATAGATATATTCAAGCAAGTTGAAAAGCAGCTTACTACAAAAAATACTGTGAATCATTTGCTGGAAAGCAGAGATTATTGGCTTCAAACAACCGAAGACAGCTTGGTCGAACATGTATTGGATGATGTGATTTTGAGCACGAGCTTCATAATTGATAAAAAATTAAAGACCAATCAATTAGATAGTCTCCGACATCGGATGGAATCTCAAAGTGACAGTCTAAATTTTGAGTTTAATCAACGAAAATTCAATATAGCTTATGAAGATATCCTGTGGATGGATGAAAGTGAATTGTTCGAACAGTATGAAATAAATACATTAATCCAAAAAGTTTTCTTTAGGCAAATCATAAAAGTAATTCACGATACATCCGGAATGCTACACTATATTATAAAAGGAACCAGTTGGATGTTTTTCATTATCATTCCCATTATGGCTCTTATCCTTTACTTATTGTATTTTTACAAAAATCATTTTTTAGTCGAACATGTGGTTTTTCTATTGCATATTCATACCCTATTTTTTTCAATCCTCTTAATTGTCAGGTTGCTTGATTGGGTGATCAGTTTTATTAATTCCTTTGGCGCTGATTTATATATTTTAGGAATAATCTATTCGATTATTTGTTTCTTTATAGGATTGCGATCTTACTATAAAGGATCAATAATCAGCACTATCCTGAAAGGGGTGGTTTTCTTATTTACCTATGGTTTTATTTCATCTCTTTCCTTAACAATTCTACTGATACTTAGATTTTTACTTTTTTAACGTAAAAAAGAGGTGCTTCCCGGTTGGGTTGATAAAAGGATTTATTTCTCTTAAACTACTTCTTTGATTCTGTTGGAAGCCTGACTGTTGCAGTGATATTGAGATTTTTACTATCTTAATTTTGCAATTAGCTCATGGCTTGTATACGCTTACAGTCTGGAATATGATTTAAGAAACTATTCCATTAAAACATGTTAAAAGCTCAGCGAATTCGACCAGGACTTAGGCATAGAAATCTAAACACAGAAAATAGCAAAGACCTTTTGTACAACTAAAATTCGTCACTTCCTCAAAATGTACTGGTTGATTAACTCGCTGTAACACCAAAGCGATCTCCGCGAGATCTACTGTGAATTTCCAAAATCATTAAGGAAGCCATGTATCCTGAGAAATGCGCAAAAGTTTTTACAAGTATGAAGATTTTCCTTTTCTAAAAGAAACAATTGGTTTTGTCTGCTGCAATGTCTTAGGCGTAGTAAAGTTACTATATAATCTAATTATTCAATAGTCTTAAGTTGATTTCCAGAAACTAAATATTTTTCCATGTCAATATAAATTTTTTTAGGAAAATTTCGTTAAAATTTTAACTTTTACAATATGATAGACGCAGAAAAATTAACAAAACACTATTACACCACAACGGAAGTTGCAGAGATGTTCGATGTATCCAGTTCCCTGATCAGGTATTGGGAGAACGAATTTTCATTTTTGAGGCCGGGTAAAAACACTAAAGGAGAGCGGCGATTCAACAAAAAAAACATCAATCAAATCGGATTGATATATCACCTCGTCAAAGAAAAGGGCTTTACCCTCGATGGAGCTGCTAAGGAAATTTCATCGCGAAAAGTATATTATAAAGAGCGAAATGAGGTACTTAAAAAAATGAAGCGCATCAAGGAGGAGCTTAACCTGCTCAAAGAAAAAATTACTACGGTAGAATAAGCTTAGGCGGGCAACTGAATCCATCGATTGGCAGGCTTCAGATCAAAATCTTCGTTTGAAGCAATTACCACGATTCTACCGTGCATATTTTCACTCAATAGGTTTAGATACCATTCTTTGGCTGTTGTGTCTAGATTAGTCCCCGGTTCATCTAAGATGAGTAATGAACTTTTTTGCATTATGGAAATAAGCAGTTTTGTGCGCTGTTTCATACCTGAGCTGAATGCACCAATCTTTTTATCCGCAGATTTTTCAAGCCCACTAAGTTCGAGTATAGAATCATCATTCAAGCCATCTCGCCACGGCTTAATCTTTGAAGTAAAACTCAACAATTCACGCAACTTCATTTGATCCGGTATTTCAATATAAGGAGCCGAAAAAGTGAGTTGTTGATACAGCTCAGCTATGGGAATTTTGTTGTTTGCAGAAAAAAAATCTATTCTCCCTTTTGTGGGTGACAGATGCCCTGAAATAACTTTCAACAAGGTACTTTTGCCGGATCCGTTGGGACCGGTTATTCCTACCAAAGTATCTGTTTCGAGAACAGCATTAATGGATTTTAATACTGCATCTAAACCGTAGCGAAGACCTACATTTTTTAATTCAATCCTATCCGGCATCAGAGTTGTTTAACCCCCTTCATTATCCCCCTATCTGCATTGCCAATGAAAGAAAGGATATAATCTCTTTCGGGACTTGCATCTATATCCGTTTCGATGATTTTCAATGCCTGACTGGTGTTGTGACCTTTTACGAATAAAATCCGGTAGATTTGTTGAATATGATTGATCTGATCCCTGGTAAACCCCCTTCTTTTCAGACCGATGGAGTTCACTCCAGCATAGGATAAAGGTTCACGTGCAGCTTTAACAAAAGGTGGAATATCTTTTCTAACTAAAGAACCACCGCCAAGCATGGTATGTGCGCCTATTTTCACGAATTGGTGTACAGCTGACATACCCCCCAAAACAGCGAAGTCTTCTATTATAATATGACCGGCCAGGTTGACATTGTTGGCAATAATGCAGTTGTTACCAATAACACAATCGTGGGCAACGTGCACATAAGCCATAATTAGGCAATTTTCACCTATGCTGGTTTCAAAATTTGCTGCTGTTCCTCGATTCAGCGTACAATATTCGCGGATAATAGTATTTTTTCCGACAGAAATGGTCGAGTATTCACCTTGATACTTAAGGTCTTGAGGTGCTGCCCCTACAACCGCTCCGGGAAAAATTTTCACTCCTTCGGCCAATCTCGCTCCATTCAAAATGGAAACATGGGATTCTATAACACAATTGTCTGCTATTTCTACATCACCTTCAATATGGCAAAAAGGACCAATTCTAACATTGTTCCCGATTTTCGCTTTGGGGTCTATTACGCTTAAAGAATTGTTTATCATTTTTTTGGTCGCTTAATTATTTGTGCTGTCAACTCACCTTCAGAAACCAGTTTATCTCCTACATACGCAGAGCCAAACATGTGGCAGATGCCTCTTCTGATGGGCGAAAGCAATTCCAGTTTAAAAATAAGGGTGTCACCGGGAACTACTTTGTGCTTAAATTTTGCTTTATCGATTTTCAAAAAATAAGTGTCGTATTCGCTCGGATTATCTACATTTGACAGTACTAGTATTCCGCCTGTCTGTGCCATCGCTTCAATTTGCAGAACACCGGGCATAACGGGATTGCCCGGAAAGTGCCCTTGAAAATAAGATTCGTTAATGGTTACATTTTTGACGGCCACCACTGTTTTTTCCGTTACTTCAATTACCTTATCTATTAGCAAAAAAGGATAGCGATGAGGCAGCAAACAATTGATTTGATTAACATCCAATACAGGTGGATCTAAAGGATCATATTTTGGTATAACCTTTAATTTCTGAAATTCCCGATATTTGCGTTTCAGTATTTTCCCAAAACTCACATTGGAAGTATGACCGGGTTTTTTGGCTACAATTTTACCTTGTATATACTTGCCCAAAAGTGCCAAGTCTCCGATTACATCTAATAATTTGTGCCTTGCAGGTTCATTTTTAAAATGGAGCTTAATGGTATTCAGGATGCCCTCCTCCTCTATAGTCACGGATTCTTTGCCTAACCTGTTAGCCAGATTGGACAATTGGTCCTCATTCATTTTGACATCTGCGATAACTATAGCATTGTCGAGATCACCACCCTTTATCAATCCAAGATCGAGAAGATTTTCAAGTTCTCTTAGAAAAACAAAAGTTCTACAAGGTGCAATTTCTTTCTCAAAATCCTGCAAATCATTTAATGCTGCATATTGCTGCCCAAGTATTTCAGAGTTAAAGTCGATCATTACGGTAACTTCAAACTTGTCGTTGGGTAAAGCCATTATTTCAGTACCGGTAACCTCATCTCTAAATGTGATAGGTTCTGTGATTTTAAAAACTTCTCTTTCTGCTTCCAATTCCTGAATTCCCGCTTCCTGTATGACATTTAAAAAAGGTGCAGCACTCCCATCCATGATGGGCACCTCGGGTCCATCCAAATCAATAGTTGCGTTGTCAACTCCTAAAGCATAAAGAACAGATAATACGTGTTCAACGGTGTGAATAATAGCCTCTCCCGACTGAATACTGGTTCCTCTGTTAGTAGAAACCACTTTGGAAACATCTGCTAACACTTCTACATTCGGGCACTTAAGATCTGTTCTTCTGAATCTGATTCCGTGGTTAGAGGGTGCGGGATGGATAGTCATATTGACCGTTTCACCGGTATGTAACCCAATTCCAGAAATCTCAGCAGCCTGTATTAATGATTTTTGTTTCATATCAATGATCCTCAAACCCGAGATGGAATTTTAAATGAAAAAGCCAAGCGGGCCATTTTAAAAAGTACTTTTTAAAAAACAGCCCAAAATTAGCTGAAATAATTGAATTGGAAAAATAAATTAAGACTTTGCCTTTAACTCTTTGAGTTGTTTTTCGAGCTCAGCCATTTTTTTCATGATTTCAGGAAGCTTTTTAAAGCCGATGTAGGATTTTAGAAAATCACTGTAGGGTATTGCAGGTGAACCGAATTGACTCGTACCCTCTTCTTTTATGGAACCCATAACGCCAGACTGACCTGCAATTTTGGTTCCATCGGCCACTTTTATATGACCGCTTATCCCCACCTGACCGCCTATCATGCAATTTTTTCCGATCTTGGCACTTCCTGCTACCCCACACTGCGCGGCCATTACCGTATTTTCACCTATGATCACATTGTGAGCAATCTGAATCAGGTTATCGAGTTTCACCCCATTCTGTATGACTGTTGATCCCATAGTGGCTCTATCGATTACTGTATTGGAACCTATTTCTACATTATTACCGATAACTACATTACCGATCTGAGGTACTTTCTCATACTTACCGGTTTCATCTGGCTGAAAACCAAAACCGTCTGCACCTATAACCGTATTAGAATGAATGGTGCAATTATCACCAATTATACAATTGTGCAATATGCGCACCCCGGGATATAACCTAGCATTTTTTCCGATTTTCACATTTTTTCCGATAAAAACCTGAGGATGGATAACTGAACGATCCCCGATTTCCACCTCGCCGGAAACAACAGAAAGACCTCCTATGGCTACCTCTTTACCAATCTTGGCACTGCTGTCAACTATAGCAAGATGATCTACCTTGCGGTCAATTTCTTCTCCCCCACTAAAGGCATTTAAAAGTTGTGAAATGGCTCCATATACATCCGGAACCCTAATTAATGTAGCTCTTACCCGATTTTGAGGCTTGAATGTCTTATCGACCAAAACCGCTGATGCTTTGGTGGAGTAGAGGTATTCCTCATATTTCGGATTTGCTAAAAAGGTAATTGCTCCGGGCTTACCTTCTTCAATCTTGGACGGACCTGTAAGGACAACATTGGGATCCCCATCTACTTCTCCGCCTAAAAAGCTGGCTATTTCTCCTGTGGTAATTTGCATTATGTATTTTTATTTAAATCAAAGGGAAATCAAGATGTTAAATCAAAAATTGTTCCCTAATTTTGCATTCCGGCTAAAAAAATGAAGTGATAAATCTATCCTCATTTTTTTTTAGCCAATTTTAAAAACAGACGATAAAACCCACTGCTTTAAATGAGTAAAATTTATCTACAAACTGAAGGTGAATTTCCAGTTGCTAATTTCAGCAAAACAGGTTTCTTGGACAAGTTTAAAATGTCTGATGCCGAGCTGAGTTTAGACTGCGAATTTCAACTATTTAATGAACCTTCTAAAAGAAAAGAAGAATCCGATTTTCACCTAATTCCTTTGAATAAGGCAAATAAATTAGATTCGGGTTTTCGAATTCTATCTGTTTCTAAACGGATGGAGGCATTTGATCGCTTACTGATACCACAAAAATTTTCAAAAAAAAATATTCCTGTAGCACTAAAAGAGTTAGCTGTTATCGCAATTGAGGAACGTACACTTCTCCAGATTAGTCAAATTTTTCCGAAAAAACAAGATTTGGAACTAATTTCATTGCGGGTCCTAACATCAGAACCAGGCAAATTTACAGAATATGCAATTATATTGCCTTGGTATATTGATGAGAAGCCCTGGCTGGAAAAGGGATACCATCAATTGGATCTTCACCCTGCTGAATTTACTCCTGAGGCCGGATCGGGCTGTTGGGCAATACTTGGAAAAGATGGTTCTAACCAAAGTAAAAAGGAAATCATCAGGAGCTTACATCATCCGGCATCACTTGTATTTACAAATACGGAAAGGAAATTTATCCGCGATTTTGATATTCCCGATCTAGAAGTTCTTGGGACGCATCTGGAATCACCACTTGAGGATAAATACCACTTATATATCTGTCTAAAAAACAATAGCTCCGGAGAGGTTTTCTGGTTTGATTATCCGAGTTCGACATTTGGAGATATGTCAACCGAGGCTATTGAAGCTTTAAAAATTCATTTACAACAGCAAACACTTATATAATATATGTATCTCATTTTCCAAGTTTCTGCAGCGGGGGCACCCAAAAACTGGAACAGACCTCATAACGATCCGTTTAACTGGCCACGCCTTGTACATTTGGCATGGCTTCACTATGACAAGAAAGGAGAATTACTTAAGTCTACAAGCAGAATCATTAAGCCCGGAAACTATGAAGCTTCAGATCAGGTTCTCGGTTCATGTGGACTGACCATGGAGGAGGTAGAAAAAGAAGGAGTAGAGCTCAAAAATGTATTGAATGAGTTTATTGAGGACTTAAGAAATTGCGAGTATCTTTTTTCCCATAATCTTTCCCTTTCTGAAAATGTCGTCAGGGCCGAATGCCACCGTATTAGACTGGCCGATGGACCTTTTGACTATCTGGACAAATACTGCATTATGAGAGAAGCTACTCATTTTTGCAAACTACCCGGTCGGGGCGGAAAATACAAATGGCCTTCTCTTCAGGAGCTCCATATCCTCCTCTTTAAATCTAAGTATGCGAAAGGAAATAACGCTTGGTCCAATGTGATAGCATCATCAAGTTGTTTGTTTGAATTACTGAAAATTGATGCGATAGAACTGTAGATTGAACACCCTTCTATAATACTTTTCTCAATCTGGCTACGGGGATATTGAGTTGTTCGCGGTATTTGGCAACCGTTCTGCGAGCAATATCGTAACCCTTTTCAGATAGGAGGGTTCTCAACTTTTCGTCAGAAAGCGGCTTTTTCTTATCTTCTGCATCAACTATATCAGAGAGAATTTTCTTGACCTCAAGAGTAGAGACATCTTCACCGGCATTATTTTGCACTGATTCAGAGAAAAAATCTTTGATCCTTTTAGTTCCAAATTCAGTTTGCACATATTTGGAATTGGCTACTCGGGAGACAGTTGATATATCGAAACCTGTTAGTTCTGATATATCTTTAAGTATCATCGGTCTTAGCTTGCTGCTATCACCTGTAAGAAAATAATCATACTGATACTGCATAATTGCGTACATGGTATGATACATGGTATTTTGTCGCTGCTTAATGGCATCTATAAACCACTTGGCAGAATCAATTTTCTGTTTAATAAAAAGGATGGCGTCTTTGTCTCGTTTTTCAACTTTAGCATTTTCTCTCTTTTTCTGAAAGTCCTCGAGCATCCCTCTATACTGATCATTTATCCTGAGGTCCGGTGCATTCTTAGAGTTGAGTCTAAGGGACAACTCACCATCCTTATTTTCAATAATAAAGTCTGGAATCACATAATGTAAGGGTCCCGGGTCACTACCTCTGTAGCTGCTCGCCGGCTTGGGATTTAGCTTAAGTATTTCACCTATTGCTGTTCTAAGCTCTTCCTCACTAATTTCCAATACCCTCAAAAGCTTGCTATAGTGCTTACGAGAAAACTCATCAAAATAATCCTTTAAAATTTTCAGTGCCAGCAATTGTGCATCCTGTTGGCTGCAACTAGAATTGTTTAACTTTCTTTTTAATTGAATCAACAGGCATTCCTGCAGATCTCGTGCGCCAACACCGGGAGGGTCAAAATCCTGAATTTTTTCAATCAGGTAAAGGATTTCATCTTCCTTGACATCGATGTTATTTGAAAAAATCAGATCATCTGCAATAGAAAGTGGATCCCTTCTTAAATAACCGTCATCATCTATACTTCCAACAATTTGCTTAGCTATTATTTCCTCTCTCTTGTTAACAAAACTCATTAAGCCCAACTGCCTCAATAGATGTTCGTGAAAACTATTGGGGACCGAAACCGGAGCCTGTGAGAAAGACTCTTCCTGATTCGATTGAGAAGATTGGTAGGCTACCGGATCATCATCTATATATTCCTCAATGAATTCATCCATCTCCATCTCTTCAGCATTCTCACCTTCATCAAAATCATCTGCATCCTGCGCATCCTCCTCCTGCCTTTCGTTAATGATATCTCCCTCCTCCAATGCCGGATTGGCCTCCAATTCTTCCTTAATGCGCTGTTCAAGACTGGTTAAAGGTACCTGCAACAAATTAATCAATTGTATTTGCTGCGGAGATAACTTTTGTAATTGCTTCTGACTTAGTTTTTGTCCGATCATTTCTCGATGTGGCTTAATTCATTACCTACCCTAAATTAACTATTGTAACGCGAATTCAAAACAAGATAAATCTCAAGTCGGTTTCAATTAAAGGATAAAAAAACATTATATCTAAATTGGCTTCAAAAAGCTTATCTGTATTTTGTAACTTTACCCTCTTGTTGCCTAAATTTATTTTTGAGCATTACAATTCAGAGACAAAAATATTATTTTTTTTCTTAATGTGTGTCTTCTGCTCAGCTTTTTTAAAAAAAAATATTTTTCAAACATGATTCAGAGGAGATTGAAACAACTGAGAGCAGTTTTAGATAAAAATGGATTAAAAGCCATAATCGTATATCCTGCAGACCCTCATCAAAGTGAATATTTACCTGACTATTGGCGTATGCGGGATTGGATAAGTGGGTTTACCGGATCGGCAGGTACTGCAGTGATTACTGATGATAAAGCAGGACTCTGGACGGATAGCAGGTATTTTATTCAGGCAGAATCAGAACTTTCAGGTACTGAAATAGAATTGTTCAGACAGGGAGAAAAGGGGGTTCTCGGAGTAACTGAATGGCTGAGTGCAGAGCTAAAAGCCGGAGATAAGGTATATTGGGTTGCAGAAACAGCAAGTGTGCAACAATCCAGAAAATTCAGTAAAGCTCTTTCTCAAAAGGACATCATACTAGAAACAGGTCCGGATATCTTTGAAGAACTTTGGAAAGACAGGCCCACATTGCCTGAAGCAACAATTTATGAGCATCCAATAGAGTTTGCCATCACCACGGTTGCTGAAAAAATTGATGCTCTCCGGTCAAAATTGATATCAGAAGGCGCAGATTACTTCATTGCTGCTGCTTTAGATGAAACAGCTTGGTTGCTTAACCTTAGGGGTAGTGACGTGGACTGCAATCCGGTATTTCTATCTTGGACACTTGTGGGTCATGAATCAGTAGTTCTTTTTACTCAACCTTCAAAGATAGACGATGAAATCAGGGAAAAACTCCTGCAAAATGGCGTGGAAATACGTCCATACGAGGAAGTGGATGCAGCTGTTCAGCAAATTGATAAAAAAAGTTGTTTGTGGATTGACCCTGTCGTGCTAAACTGCAAAATTTATGATCTCATCAAATGCAAAAAGCTGGAACTAAGATCACCCATAATGCAGATGAAAGCACTTAAAAATACAGATCAGATTCAACATATCAGCAAGGCAATGATACGAGATGGTGTTGCATTATTCAGGGCTTTTAACTGGCTGAAAAGTGAAATTCAAAAGACAGGAGTAAAAGAATCAGCTTTTGCAAAAAAGATTACTTTTTTTAGGTCACAACAAAAAAATTACATTGGCGAGAGTTTTAGTGCTATAGTGGGTTATAAAGGTAATGGGGCTATAGTTCACTATCATCCAACTGATAAAAAATCAGCTGTGATTCAGACTGATGGAATGTTACTTGTGGATAGTGGAGGGCAATATTTTGACGGCACTACCGATATTACGCGAACCATTCATCTCGGCACTCCTTCTAATCAAGAAAAAGAGCATTTTACTTTAGTCCTTAAAGGTATGATTGCCTTAAGTCTTGCGATTTTTCCTGAGGGTACGACAGGAGCGCAACTTGATATTCTGGCGCGTCAGTTTTTATGGAACAAAGGCTTAAATTTTGGGCATGGAACTGGTCATGGGGTAGGCTATTTTCTCAATGTACACGAACCACCACAGGGCTTTGTGCCACAGATTCATTCAGAGCGGGGAAAAACTGTCATTGAAGAGGGAATGATTTCCTCTAACGAACCAGGTTTTTATAAAGCAGGTGAATATGGTATCAGGTCTGAAAATTTGGTTGTCAGTAAATCGGGTCCTTACGAGGGATACCTGCATTTTGAAACCCTAACCTTATACCCCTTTGATCGGAAACTAATAGCAGAGGAATTACTTACAGAAGGGGAAGTCAAATGGATAGACGAATACCATCATCTCGTTTTTAATCAATTGAGCAATTTCCTGGACAAAGATGAGCAACAAGTTTTAAAAGATGAATGCAGACCAATAAAGGGGTGAAAAGGGCTGACCAACTCATTATTCAATATATACAAATCGAATATCGTCTTCATTCAGTCTTACTCTTAACCATCGCTCAAAGGTGTTTTTTCTTTCCATTGGTTTTTCAGTGGTATTGATTAGAGCTGTAGTAATGTTTTCTGGAGGAAGATTCTCATCTTCATGAATAGTCATAAGACCTAAAGAAAAACCGGTAACTTCAGGATACTGGATGACCAATTCTCTAAATACCTCTCTGGACAAATCATCAAGGCGGTTAAATCTTTGTAAGACAGTTTGTAATTCCTGAATCTGATCATCTTTCTCTCTGATTAAACTTTCATTTCTCCTAAAGAGCTCATCCATTATATCTGATCTTAAGCTTGCTGATAATATTTCAGCTCGCAAATCATCCATTCCAATTCCTG
>RECS01000162.1 GCA_007693915.1 Saprospirales bacterium
TATCATTTTTTCCGATAATTGTTGGGCTATTCACAAATGTACTCACAATATGAGCATGAAACTCTCTTTGTGCAGCTTCCAGACAACTGAAGAAATCCCCTAATTAAGATCAATTTAAGAATTAATTTGATATTTCGGGATACTCTATATGGAACAGGACATTCCACCTTGAACTAATTTTTTCAAAAAAGTACAAGTAATTATTCCAATTCCCATGTGAATAAGATCGAATAAAGAGGACTGCCCTATTATCTTTTCCATTGATTAGCGCTGAGTCATATTCAATAATTCTTATGGTTTTATCCGGGCCTATTCTTTCACTTAAATGGCTTTCTCCACTTAAAACAGATTCCTCATAATCAATGTATTTAAATGAACTTATTATACTAGAATTAAGGATATACCAAATTGGCTCAACAAAAAAAACATCATCTTCAAAAAATAAACCAATTGCTTCGATAGCTTTAGTTTTAAATTTTTCATGCATATTAGGAAGATTAAAAGTAACACCAAGTGAATCATTGGATTTCATTGAAGACCCTTTCCTTAATAATATAAACCAGCTATTTTTTATCATCAGTCTAAATGACCGGCAATCAAAAAAAATGGAATATGATGGAAAAATTTCATTCCAAGGTTTGCTAAAAAGTAAATCTGGGTACGAATGATCCGAGATTAAACCTTTTATTGAATCTGCCAAAGGATCCTCTTTGGAGTTGAGAAACTTATTATAATTATTATCAGACAATAAAGGGTTAGGTGTATGTCTGTAACAATCATCGATCTTTAGATACTCCGAATAAAAATATTCTTCAATCAGGTCGAGATATGAATTATCCCGGTCATCATGATAAACACCACAACCTATAAATAAATATAAAATCAAAAGAGTTCTCAAAAGCCGCATTGGTCAATAATATGTGAATTTAATTTATTTATTAACTCGCTCATAAAATCATCATATTCGTATATAGTTGATGGCTCATAACTTGTTTGAATTTGAAAAGCTTTAAACCTATTTAAAAAATTCATCTCACCATCCCAGGGATTGTCACCAAACAAACATATAAAAGCAAAATAAGAATTATTGGGTATAAGGTTTTCGTTATTAAAACCTCTGAGGTCTTCCATATGAGGTTTTAGGAAGTACTTAATTAGAATTTCATGCTCAGTAAAGTTTACGGCAGTAGAAATATTATTGAAGTGATTTCTATATCTTAAAAATTTAAAGGCATAATTAAATGTAGTTAGTTTTTCATACCTTTGGTAGTAACTCCCCGAAGGCAAGGAATATAGCAATCTTTTCATCATCGCATGAACCATTTCATGTAAAATTGTTTTTACGGCTCCTAAATATCCATCAGTTGGAGTTTTACAATAAACCTCCTTACCAAAAAAATTACTTGAAATCCTATTGACTACAATTTTACTTCTTAACACTCTTTCTAAGCCTGTAGACAGACCTCTTGTCCATGGACCTAAATCAGATATTTCAAATATTAAATCTAATGAATTATTTTTACAGAAGTCCCTAGTAGTAGAATAATAAAATTCTTGCGTTAAATTATCTAATCTATTAAAAATCCAACTAAGATGAGAGCAATATTGAGGAAAGTCATTACACTCTAGTAGAATATTTCCTCCAATACCTGACTCATTAACAACTATATTAGATTGACCTTCCTTCCCTATTAAAATATGCACCCAAATCCCAACCTCATTCCCCAGATAATTATCCAAAACTACCTTCAAATTATTTGTTTCATTACTCCTCAGAGCCATGGGACCAGCCTCATCACAAAACACCGAATTATCAGTAATCACCGCATAAAAACTCTTTCCATTAGCCTCGTAAATCGAACCCAGCCATGTAAGAGAATCCATCAACTCCTGCATGTTGAATTGAATAGAATCCTTAGTGAAGGAAGAAATTCCAGTGTAATTTTCGACTAGGTAATTGGTCCCACTCTGCTGGCTATATGAAAAGGTAAAATCTGTATCACATACGCATGAAGTATCCATCTGAGGCAATAGATCATTAACAGTAATCTCCCGGAAAGAAGCCCCACCCTCTTCAAAGTATTTCCTGATGTCTGATAAACTCCACGAACACAATGCACAAGACTGCCTCGCCGCCGACCCACAACACTCCACCAACTGCGCCACCCTATCTGCCATATAGTTAATCCCGTTTTTCATTGCATCAAATATAGCACCCGGATTGGACATAGACAAGCCCTTGGCTGCATTTGCTCTAAAATCAACCATAAATTTCAGGTGGCGGAAGGTGCCATCTTCCCAAAAACAAAATTCTGCTGTATTAGGTCACGCCAGTATGAAAACTTAAACACTCATTTTAGGACGAAAGAAAATATTAAGCATAGAAATTAAAATTATTGAAAATCGTTTAGCCATGCCAGTTCCTCTATTCCTTTATATCTGACGGAAAGTTGTTTAGCAATATAAATATGAGATCCAAAAGAGGTGCCTGCATCGTAAGAAAAGTAATAATAATTTTCTATCACTTTTTCAAATATTATGTATTTAAAAAAACTTCGGTTTTTATTTTGCGTTTTTAAAGGATCTCCTTCATTCCATTCATTTATTACATTCTCTAAAAATTTCATTATCTTTGAAGACTCAGTTCTTTTAGTCAATTTGATTCTTAACCATCCTTCACTACCATCCAGATTAAACTCTCTTAACACAGGAAAGTATGTGCCTAAATTCCAAGACACTAAATCAGATGGGTGGCAAAATTTGGAAAGTTTATTCCTGTCAACTTCTTTACTGCCGGCATCAAAGACTTTAAATTTGATGTCCTCTGGTGAAATTTCTTCTTTCCCACTGATATAGGAATTACTGGATGGAGCGTACCACCCAATTATTAATTTAATTTTGGAAGAACCTATAGAAAGGTAATCTTCAATTATTGACCATTTTTTCAAAGAACCATCCGTATAAAAATACCTTTGATTTTCATTGCATCCAATTCCAAAAAGAGTCTTATTTCCAAATTTAATCTTCATTCCGAAATAAACTTCAATTTCTTTTCTCAACTGTTTATCCATTTTAGAAGCAAAATCATAACTGAAGTTAAATTCGGAAATGGCACAGCTTAACCAAACAAATTTTTTCTGAGCCTCAAAGTTTCCTTTGCTAAATTTCCTGGTAGGTGGTTTGTTATCTGCCTCCTCGTATATTCTTCTGGTTTTTCCAAAAATTGCTGCTCTAATAGGTAGACTTAACGACGAGAAGGTCTTAATTAATTGAAGGCAAAAAGAAGCCTCAGAACCTGATGCCTTAGAATGAAAACTAAATATTCCATTTGATGAAACTAATATTGGATTTATGGCTTGAATCTGACTTTCCTCTTCCTTTGAAATTGGATGATTATTTAATTTATATTCCCTCATAATTATTGTTTTTAACTGTAGAGGGTCAATATTTTTTTCAACCAAAACGAGGCAAAAGAAATGATCAATCTTTTCGGGATTTTCTTCACCTTGCCAATAAATGCTGATCTCTTTAGCATTACCTATTTTTTTGACCAGCATTATTTCGGGTATTTGATTTAATTCATTTTGACTTAACTTATGGCTTATAAATAGCCCATAATATTCATAAACAACACTTTTAATGTAAATCCTTAGATCTTCAGGGATTTCACAAAAATTTGGATAAATTTCTTTATTTAGTGAAGTGGAATACCAGATAATTAGTGCTTTAAAATGAATACCTCCAAACTTCATGGATACATAATATTGGATTCCACCTTTTTCTTTAAACTCAAAAGAGGGACCAAGAACCAATGCTTGTTGAGGAATTAAAAACTCCCACAAAATTTCCCAATCATTCGGTTTGCCAAAATAGACATAAAAGGCTTCTTTTAATTGACTTTCCATTATGAGCAGGAACTCTTTAGAAGGTTGTTCACAATTCCATTTTGGAAACCAATCTTTTATTTGCTGACTCATAAATTTTCATTATCCAGGAATCGTACTATTTTGTTAAAATAAAATTAAGGACGCATGGCAGCCCTTAAAAGAATCGTTGAAATATTTCCTAGTTTAGTAGAACTCAACAGCCTCAATGATGTACCTCCAGATTTTATGGCTAAAATTAGGCTTCCAATTCCACCAAGTGAAATAGTGGCAATAATAAAATATCTATCGGCTGGGTGAGCCTCAAAATGATTACGAGCTAATTGATCTGGATTCTCAGAACTAAGCATATCTTCAATTAGTTTAATCACCCGTTGACCTCTAGGAGCAAGATAATATCCTGGATTGGGTGATGGTGAAGGCTCATATTTAAGGTCCTCCTCATTCTTATTAATAAATTTATAAGTTATAACACCTGTTCCATCTAATCGATTATCTAAATACGTTTTCAGTTTCTCCCGAAAAGGACTTAATACCCAATAAAAGGATATTTCACGGGGATATAAATATCCACGTTTGAAAGCATTAATCATCATAAGATTCGAACAATGTAAATTAGCATAATGGATATAATGATCAACCTCCTCGCTTCCTTTATAAAAGGATCCAACTGTTTTAATCTCATAAATACTATAATTTTGTAAATTTACAATATCTGCCCTTCCATCAAAGAATCCAGGATTTTTTTTTGAGGCTTTGGGGACATGAAATTCAACTTCTACACGTCCTGTCTTAGAATTGTCTTCACCTACTCCATTTAACATATCAATATAAAAGCTTTGAATAATTATATGTACTGCAATACCCTCAGCATAAGTAACAAAGTCGCCATCAGGCTCATCCTCAATTAGTTTAGAAGCAATATATGGTGATAGGGGATCGGGTATTCGCTTACCCTTGCACCAAAATTCTTCCTCTAGATTTTCTTGTCCAGAACTAATTTCGGCTAAATCAATTAATATCTTCTCCCCATAATGATAAACTATAGGCATCAAATCAGAAATTTCATAGTACTTCCCTTCCACCTCATCAATATGCAACCTCATCCTAACATCCGCTGTAGAATTGCTATAATCATTCTCAATACTTTGAAATGTTAACTCATCGCAAGTGGTAGAATTAGAGGTTACAAATGCCTCAAAGCTTAAATCAATTTCAGCCATTAAATCGACAAGGTCTGAAACCACCTCTGAGATCAACCTTCCCTCTCCGTCCAGGTCAACTATCCAATAGTCTTCACCTATCAATGAACTGCTGCGAGAAGTACCACTCTGAAAGGCTATAGGGTCAATTTCCACCGAGCTGGGTGATGAAATGCTATTCCTGCCCTCAAACAAGACTCTTATCTCTTCAGATGTCATACAGAGATCACAAGAAGTTCTTGCGGTAGGATCACAACAAGTACTAAGTTGAGCAACTTTATTTTCGACCAAATTAATGGCTTCCTGCATTTTTGAATAGTTAAAATTGACTAACAACTGTTTGATCTGCGAATATAATAGTTCTCTGTGAATATCAAGTAAGCACTCCATAAATCCCCCCTCCGGCAACTCCACCTCCACCCACACTTTTTTCAAACCGGATTATTCATGAAGCGTTCGTCATGAAAGGTCATAGACCGCTTCGACTCACGCTCAGCGCATCGCAAAAGAAATGGGTGCTTTTGAAGGTTTTTTCCCGCAGGCGTAGCCATTAGCTACGTTGAGGACAAAAAATCGAAAAAGTGCTCATTTATGAAGGTATTTGACTTTGTAATAGAACTCTTCATGAATATTTCGGTTACACCCCTGATCGTCCATCTCCCTGCCAAAAAGCAAATAATAAGAATGCGTAATGCGGTTGGCTATGGCTTTATCTTTTATTTTCTTCTGGCATTGTTCGTTCGGTTCGGATTTAAGAATTTCGTTACGCCTCGCTACAGGACAGGAAAAGAACACCGATTAACGATTAACAATTTTAGATTTTAGATTTTATTTTCAATAATCGTTTTTTAAATCAAATTTATTCATTCTAAATTTAATAACTTCTTAAATCGGCGTTCGTTGATCGGCGTTCGTTAATCATTATCTTCGATATTAATCGGACTTTATTCTTTTGTCTCAATTGAAGATAAAGTTACAGATATCCGGAATACCACCCACCATCTTGGAGTGATGGGCATAGAAGCCGAGGTCGTATACGGCAAAGGAATTCTGCATTACGGTATCCGGCAGTGCAACACGCAGGGCATCTGCAGCGGCTAATAGTTCATCCTTTAAGTGCTGCGGACTGTCTTCAAGAGAATAGCCTGTCATGTCCGGTAAAAACACAAATGCAGGATTACTTCCCTGGTCTATCATAGAGCTGAAGGATGACAAAAAGAGGATGGTGATTTATCTAAAAGTTTTTATCTTTACCCTCATGAGTAAGCAAGTGCATAATCCGCATGATAAATTTGTTA
>RECS01000050.1 GCA_007693915.1 Saprospirales bacterium
AAGTAACCAAGTAAGTAACCAAGTAAGTAACATAGTAGAAAAAGAGATTAGCAAGCATGTGGAAGTAATTTTGTCAATGCTTAGAGACAACCCCCTATCCAGTACGGAAATACTTTTTGCAATTGGGTTGACTAAGCAAACAAAGAATAAAAAGAAACATATTGACCCTTTAATTGATGTTGGGTGGTTAGCATATACAATACCTGAAAACATAAAGGACAGAAATCAAAAATATAGGATAACAAAATCAGGTAAAAAGCTATTAAACATCCTTTTAACAAAGTCAAACTAACCAGTTTAGGAGCAAATGAAAGTGGAACTTTATTAAAAGATTGAATGAATAGATTCGCCTTACTGAAAAGAAAAGATTGTTTTTTATTTTCCAAAAAAATAGAGGAAAATCAATTTAACCCCCAACCAATAAAATCCATCCTCCACCTCTATTCATCAGATTTTTCCCTACCTTAGCCCCACAAATATCTTATTTGATGAAGAACACTAAACACATGGTCATTTGGCTCGCCCTTTTTTGCATTGGATTTTTCAGTCCACTTTGGCTGAGTGCACAAGATCCTTTTTTCAATCAGTTCTTTCACAACGAGTCTTCTTTTAATCCTTCGCTGGTCGGCTATAAGGGGGGACTTGGGTTCCAGGCAGCTTTTAAAAATCAATGGGCAGCATCGGATGTAAGGGCTTTTCGTTCAGGTAGATTTAGCTTGGAGGAAAGTATGCCATGCTCCATTTTTGATTATGGTATCAACATGGGATTCAATGAAGAGGGAGAAGGGGTCTTACGCAGAATAGATCTAGGCTTTCGATTTGCAGGAACAGTACCTTTTTCTATAGGGGACTCCTGGCACAATATTCGTATTGGAGCGGGTTTGCAATGGTCACAAAACAGTATAGATTACAGCAGATTGACTTTCTCTGATCAATTAGACCCCAAATACGGACTCTTTGATCGAATGGGTATAGCTAGTCCATCAGCCTTTGTACCGCCTAATGAGGGTTATTCCAATTGGTTTATGACTCCTTCCGCCGGAATTTCTCATCGGATATTAGTGGACCATACCAACCCCAGATCAGGAACAATTTTATATGGTTTTGCTTTTCACAATGCTTTTTCACTGAAAAAAGGAGATTTTACTGGCAATGAGGAATCTATTCTGGGAACTGGTGCAAAAATCCCTTCAAGATACAGCTTTTTTGCCACCTATGAATTTATACCCTGGATGAGTAACAGACAGTTTGTGGCAATAAGACCTTTGTTAGTGGCTGAAATGCAATCAAAAATTTCTTACCTACAAGCAGGTATCCGGGCCTCTTTTAATAGGTTTTTAGCTGCGGGAATATATTACCACACCAACAGAAGACCTGAGGAGGGGGTGAATACCAACTGGCTGACCTTCAATATGGAATTTGGATGGACTATACCCAATGGTGCACGAATAGAGTTGGGTCTGGCCTACTCAAGCAACCTCTCCGGTCTGAGAAACTACCTCAACAATATGTTTGAGATGAGCGTAGGTGTTTACTTTCCCATCAGCCCAAGCTGCAGTCTTGCAGGCAGAGGAGATCAGGTGCCCTACGGTAATCAAACACGCTGTGTAACTTCCTTAATCGTACCCGGACGATACAAGATGTACGAAAGTATCTGGACACAATAACACTTTTAATATGAAAACACCCAATCTATTTAAATTATCCCCCTTGATCTTTGTTTTGTTTTTTTCCATACAAAATATTGCCACTACTCAAAATTGTTTTTTCTCACCCTGCTTCGATAATGATTGCGGAGATTTGAATGTCGGTTTTTCTCCTCTTGGAGGGCCCCAATTCTGTGAGGGTCAGACCATCACCCTGACCAACACCAGCGCCATTGGTTTCGATTTTTTTGTAGTGGATTGGCGAGACGGAAATGTAGATACGCTTTTTAGTTACGATCCTTTTCAGCATGTCTATAACATTCCGGATAGTCTGGTTTGTGACGGTCCGGCTATACGTCCCTTTTCCCTTTGTTTTAAGGGGCAAAAAGAATGCGATGATGGCATCAGTTGCCAGTCAGGAACCTATGACTTTGGTATTATTGTGAGACCTGAAGCCTCATTTGAAGTGCCATTTCAGGTATGTGTGGACAGTGATTTAACTATTAACAATACGAGCTGTAATGCCAATAGCTATTTGTGGGACTTTGGCAATGGTGAAACGAGCACGGAACCCAATCCTGTAATCAGCTTTGACGAAGCCGGAATTTACAATATTATACTTACCGCTAGTAATCAATGTGGTGTAGATATGTTTTCTGCAAATATTCAGGTAGTAGATCCACCGGAGGCTGATTTTGAGGTAAATGCTGAAGACGATCCCGCCTGTGTACCGGTGTTAATGAGTCTGAACAACCAATCTCAAAACTCCTCAAGTCATGCCTGGACGATTTCACCCTCAAGCCCGGCTTTATGGGAAATAGCCGATACCAATCTCACGCTATTTTCTCCCAATATAGAGGTCATTTTCTTTCAGGCCGGTGAATACACCATCACGCTCAATGCTACCAACGCCTGTGGGACCGACCAATTTACTCAGACCATCGAAATTTTTGAAGACATACAACTTGAAATAACTCCTCCTGATCCATTTTGTGAGGAAACTACCATTACAGCTTCAGATTTGGGTTTTTCCATTTCCGGGTCACTGGAGAGTATTGAGTGGACCTTCATTAACGGTTCTTATCCCTCTTCATCGGAAGCCAATTTCCCTCCCGTTACTTTTTCAGAATCGGGTGAAATTCTTCTGGAGATCAACGGCAATTGCAGGGATACCTCTATCTCTTTTCCCATAAGCATTGTGACCGGTGAGATTGAATTTGGAAGTAATCCGGAAGAAATTTGCCAAACTTCAACACCTTTGCAGTTAGTTGCAGAACCGCCCGGAGGCCAATGGTCGGGACCCGGAATAACAGATCCGGCCCAGGGAATTTTCGACCCATCCGGTCTTCAGGGAGGGCAACTGTACACCATCACCTACAGCTTTGAGATTAGCCCCTGTGAAATCAGTGATGAAATCGAAATTCTGGTAATAAGCTCGGAAGAAGGGACATTTGAGGCACCTATCCTTTGCGAGGACAGTGAACTGACGGATCTGACAGCAAGTCCGGTAGATGGACAGTGGTCAGGTAACGGAATCATCGATGAAGTCAATGGGATTTTTGACCCTTCGGTTTCCGGCCCGGGATTATTTGAGATCAGCTATGTCTTTGTGGATGCCAATAATTGCGAAGTAGTGCTCACAGATGAATTACTGGTGGAAGAATTTCCCCTATTAGATTTACGGGATAGTCTGCAATTGTGTCTTGAGGATTTTGATGAAAACCTGAATGAACTTACCAATTTCTCAGCAAATCCCGGCGGTGGAGATGTCAATTGGTCCGGACCTGGAATAGTGAACTCAAACGGATTGTTTAATTCGGAAGCTGCCGGACTAACTACAGGTTTTTACACAATATGGGTGGATTACGAAAGAAATGCCTGCAGCATACGAGATAGTCTGATCGTAGAAATTATTGAGAAACCTGAGTTAATAGTGACTTTTACAGATACCACTATCTGCTCGGTTTCAGGAAGTCTGCAGTTAGAAATTAGTCCCGAAGGCGGCATCTGGACGGGTCCCGGAATTAATAGTCAGACGGGATTGATAGATCTCGATCAGGCCGGTGCGGGCGAACATATTTACAGATATACTTTTCTTGGCGGCAGCAGTTGTGAATTAATGGCTGAGGTCAGAGTTGAGGCGCTGGATCCCGGTTTGGGTCTGGATGTCGGAGATGATGATGAGGTTTGCGAAGGTCCAGAATTTTTCACCTTATCACCCGCACAACCTGCCGGGGGTATTTGGTCAGGACCGGGTATAGTGAATGCTGAGACGGGTCAGATAGATTTGATCGATCTGATTCCCGGAGACACCTATGAATACCAATACTGTATTGAAAGTAGCCTGGTTGAAAATTGTATCGCCTGTGCAACGCGATTTTTTACATTGAATGCCGAACCCACCGCTTCCTTTGAGGTAGATGAATTTGTTTGCGTTGGAGATCCATTCAGTCCGGCGAACAACAGTGTTGGTGGACAAAGCTTCAACTGGAATTTCGGTGATGGCAATAGCAGCACACAGCAAAATCCATCCCATGTTTTCACCGCTGAAGGGACTTTTACCATAAGTCTGGAGGTAACTTCTGCTGCAGGGTGTACTCAAATTACAAGTGAAGAGGTGAGGACTATAACGGCTCCGATAGCTGATTTTGAACTACCCGAAGATGCTGGTTGCGAACCTTTTGATTTGCAGCTGGTCAATCTCGGCAGTGGATTTCAGCCCGAATATATCTGGGTCATCGGAATGGATACTTTCAATACTGAAAATCCCGGTAATATTGAGTTAGTGGCCGGTGATACTGACAGCATTTATACTATAGAGCTTATTGCTTTCAATGCCTGTGGTCAGGATCAGATAGAAAAAAATGTACAGGTATTTCCCCTGCCCAAAGCAGAATTTGGCGTGAGTGAACCTTCGGGTTGTTCGCCTTTTGAGGTCTTTTTCTCTAACACCTCCACCGGTGATCCCGATTTCTTTTTCTGGGATTTTGGCAATGGAAACAGCTCTGATCAGCAAAGTCCATCCTCTCAGATTTACACAGTGGACAGTACTTTTTTAGATTTTACTATTGAGTTGATAATAGAAAACCAATGTGGAATTGACACTCATCAAAGAGAGATCAGAGTTTTCCCCCCAAATGTTACTGCCTTTATTGAAATGCCTGAAAATGAAGCTTGTGCGCCCCATCTTTTTCAACCGCTAAGTTTCTCAACGCCCGGTGCTCAACTTAGTTGGGAAGTCATATTTAATGATGAAGTGGTGGCAGGAAGTAGTGAGCGGTTTCCGGAATTCTTTTTGGAGGAAGCTGGAAACTATACTATTGTTCTTAAAGCCTCGAATTGTGGAAGTCATCGGGATACAACCTATCTGAGATTACTGGAGTCTCCTATTTTAGACTTTGATTTTCGCACTGAAAATTGCAGGGATGATGAAGTGTTTTTTCAAAATAATTCAATCAACGGAAGCTCGCCGGTTTGGGAGTTCGGGGATGGCAATCACTCCAATCAGATTTCCCCGGGGAACGTTTATCAGCAAGCCGGTACCTACCAGGTGAGTCTGCTCATGCTGCATCCTGAAACAGCATGTCCGGCTGAATTGGAAAAGGAAGTGATTATTTTAGAAAGACCAGAACCCGATTTTTTGATTACTGCAGAATTGGGTTGCCCTCCAATGGCAGTGAGATTCGAAAATCTGTCCAATGGGGAGCGACCCATGAACTTCAGATGGAATTTTGGTGATGGTAGTTTTGAGAGTACACAAGAAAGTCCAACTCATATTTATGAGCATCCCGGAGAATATGCTGTCAGTCTGATGACTTCTTATGGTGACTTTTGCAAAGATAGTTTACTACTTGAACGGGCGGTAAAAGTATATTTTCGACCCTGGGCTGATTTTGATTTTCAGGCAAACGTAAATCAAGATATTTTGGGGGATGTGGAGTTTTTCAACCTATCTGAAGATGCAGATGCTTTTTTCTGGGATTTTGGAGATGGGAACAACAGTGAAGATGAAAATCCCATACACGAATACGATATCAACAGACCGGCGACTGTAGAGTTGATTGCCTATAATTTTAATAATGGAGAATTTTTGTGCACAGATACGATTAGAAAATTGATTGAGCCGGAATGGATAACCACCTTTTTTGCACCCAATGCCATGTCTCCCGAATACGGGTCAACAGATGCGCAGTACTTCAAACCCGTTGGGATCGGTCTGGAGGAATACGAGATCAGTATTTATTCTCCCTGGGGAGAGCAAGTATGGCATTCCACCATGTTGGAGGGGGGCAGTCCTGCAGAATTTTGGGATGGATATTTCAAAGGGTCTATAGTCCCACAGGGTGCCTATGTATGGGTTGCGCGAATGACTTTTATAAATGGAGTAAAAAAAGTAGAGCGTGGGACGGTGACGGTGTTGAGATGAGGTGTTAGTTTTGGCTTTGATTAGGCTCAATAAACTTATTTCGGCAGCGCTGCAAACCTTATTTCGGCTGCGCTGCAAACCTGCAGGGTTTTCAAAACCCTACAGGTTAAGCATGCCCGCTTGACCATCTTATACTAATTTATATTAAGTATATTTTTTAATTACACAAAAAGCTGTATCTTGTGGTCAAAAACAAGCCATGG
>RECS01000067.1 GCA_007693915.1 Saprospirales bacterium
ATGACTACATTACCCAATGCTTCTTCATCCTCGGGATTCGCATTTAAACCTGTCACTGAAAATCCGTACTGTACCAAAGCGTCATCTGCTTCCGGATTATCAAAAGTAATGGAAAATTCTCCCGCTCCTGTCAGGGGTGCTGACACCTCTTTTTGTACAGAAAAATCATTGTTGAATACGCGAATAAATACACTTACCTCATAATCCGAAGACAATGTAAAACTCTGTACTTCTCCCTCAAATGTAACAATACTGCCCACTAAGGAGGCATCCTCTACAAAGGTATTCCCTTCAAAAACTTTGTTTCCTAAACCTGTCGCCTGATCTACCCAAAAAGGATCATCTGGATTGTCTGCATAAGTATTGAAATTCGGGAACAAAGTCACTGTATTAGCATCTGCATCAATCTCAGACTTGATGTCTGAAACTCCCCAAGGTGAACCAAATACAAAGTCTCCTCCATTGGCTGCTGTCTCAAATACATTTGCAAATCCAACAAAATCACGACTTGCATCTACTGTTACGGTTACTTCTGTGGGATCATCTCCTCCGTCATCTTCCGCTCCAATGACTACATTACCCAATGCTTCTTCATCCTCGGGATTCGCATTTAAACCTGTCACTGAAAATCCGTACTGTACCAAAGCGTCATCTGCTTCCGGATTATCAAAAGTAATGGAAAATTCTCCCGCTCCTGTCAGGGGTGCTGACACCTCTTTTTGTACAGAAAAATCATTGTTGAATACGCGAATAAATACACTTACCTCATAATCCGAAGACAATGTAAAACTCTGTACTTCTCCCTCAAATGTAACAATACTGCCCACTAAGGAGGCATCCTCTACAAAGGTATTCCCTTCAAAAACTTTGTTTCCTAAACCTGTCGCCTGATCTACCCAAAAAGGATCATCTGGATTGTCTGCATAAGTATTGAAATTCGGGAACAAAGTCACTGTATTAGCATCTGCATCAATCTCAGACTTGATGTCTGAAACTCCCCAAGGTGAACCAAATACAAAGTCTCCTCCATTGGCTGCTGTCTCAAATACATTTGCAAATCCAACAAAATCACGACTTGCATCTACTGTTACGGTTACTTCTGTGGGATCATCTCCTCCGTTGCCATTTCCACTAAAATAAACATTATCAACATATAAAACACCTTCACCTGCGGGAGTGCCTGATAAAATATATTGAGCTAAATTCTCTGTGCTTAAGAGTCCTTCAAAGTCTGAAAGAGGAATTTGCAAACTGTGCCACTCACCCTGTGCCAGATTATCAAATATTATCTCATGTTCTGAGTCATCTCCTCCTCCAAATTCACCATCCGCACCAAAATCAACCAATTTGACCCTAATCACATCCATATTTGGAGTCCATACATCTATGTGGAAGTACTCCATTTCGGTTGCATCTATCAAATTGTTTCCGGTTGTTTCAATTCCCACGAAATCCAACATGGTGTATTTTTTAGTAGCATTTCCCTGAATTTCTATATCTTCCAATTGTGCTACTGACCAGCTGGTTCTCCAGGTATCCACCTCAACATCATCATAAACATCACTGAACATGCTGATTACGTTTTCAGAATCTTCTGTAGGATCCGGTGCAGCAGAAGTAGGTTCATCTGCAGGATCTCCTCCGTTGCCACCTTCTTCAAAGGTGATATTGTCAAAATAAATAATATTATCTTGAGTGCGACCATCTAGGTCAAAATCGGGAAAGATAACGATTCTACTCAGAGTCCCTTCTCCCGGAGGAGGATTCATGGCATTAGAGAAATCAAATGTCAGTTCTTCCCATTCGTTAACAACGGTATTGGCGACTTTAATTTCACCTTCTGACCATCCTGTCTCAGAATCAAATTTAATACCAACATCACTAATAACAGATTTCCAAACCATGATTTTGACGGTAGTATTGGTCTCGTCCCATTCAAAATTTCCCAGATCAATTACCTGCTCAGACTCACAGCCTGCCCATGGGTTACCTGTTTCCAAAGCGGTAAATTGAGCAACCCTAGCAGACGTATTGATGCCGGACATATCGGGATTATCAATAATCTCAAGTGGTGGATCGGTATCGTTTTCAAAAACCGTCCATGTCCAATCTGCTCCGATTCCATCGTCTTCAAAGTCGATGGGTCCATTTTGGCTAAAGCCCGCATAGCTAAAAAGAGCCAAAATGGTAAAAAGTGTAAAAATGTTTTTCATAATTCTTTTAATTTTTTGGTTAAATAATAAACTGCCTCCTATATCAATTCAGGAGGTTTTACTTTTTTATTTTTTTCATTGCCAATTTAGGCGTTCGATCAATTTTATAAAGACCCCAGTGTTTTTCCGGTTCAAATGGATCCGGCGATCCTTTCCAGGGCTCATCAAATGCCTCGAAGAAAAAGGTCAAAATTTTCTCTTCCTCTACCCATTCCATCAATTTTTCAAAATATATCTTTTGATATTCTTCACTCACATTTTTGGGATCAATTCCCCTCCCATTGGATTGTGTAGCCCAACCTGCTTCAGTAATTATTACTGTCTTATCAGGATGTTTATCAGTTACAGCATAGTAGTTGTCCTTGGTATAATTCAAGGAGTCTTCAATATTTTTATACTCCCACACCGGATATGTATGTATTGAAATTACATCTACCGCTTTGGCCAGTTTGTCCAATTTAAAAAGCCAGGGTGCATAATTTTCACAAAAAGTAACCGGCTGCTTAATTTGCTTCTGCACCCTTTGGACATAATGCACAACCTTTGCTACAGGTACATAGTGATCTGTCCAGTCAACACAAGCTTCATTTCCAACGGATACAATAAAAATAATATCAGGGTATGCTTTAGCCCAATCGATCAACCTCATAATTTTCACCTGATTTTCAAAGGCATTCCTGACCAATTGCTCTTCTGAATAAACCCCTCCACCCCACGGGCAATTGAAATTATTCATTTCAGCTCCTACATATGCACTTAACATCAGTTTAAAGTCAAGCTTCTCCTTTTTTATAACATCGATTACTCGCTTTGCGTGCAAATCAACATCAAATAATCTGAGATATTTCCATCCGCCGTCCCTAAGGATAAATAAATCCTCCTTTATTTGTTCATATGTTGGATATTTCACTCCTGGGTACTGATTTTCCCGGAAACCGGAATAACAGATAGCTCTGCCAAAGTCTATATTCAATGAATCGTATGTATTCATATTAAAATTTTAGTTTACCGGATTTGTCCCACACGCCCCAATGTGCTCCTACGTCTCCCTCAGCTCCTACTTTCCAGGACTCATCAAAAGAAGAAAAGTGGAATACTTCAACTCCCTCGTTTTTGGCCCAAGAATGAATATTGATAAAATACCTGATGGCATTGGAAAAAGAAGGCACAGAACCTCCTAAAGCAGCACCTGCACTTGGCCATCCAGTTTCGGTAATAATTACTCTTTTGCCTCCACCTGCGCCCATAGCCTGATTATACATCTGTATAACATGCTGTAATGAATAATCAAATGAAGTACCCTCCCAAAATGGATAGCAGTTGGTCAAAATCACATCACAGCTATGGGTCAAGAGCGGACGGGTTACAAATTCATAATAAGCATCTACATAGCCAACAGGAACATTGGGAATAGCCTTTTTAACCTGCTCAATGTAATCAATTAACTCTTCCTCGCTCATTTCATCTCTGTAAAGTACTTCATTACCTACAGCAGCCACATCCACTAACCCCCTATTTGCAAGACTAATCAAATTCTCAATTTCGATTTTATTTTTTTCATTATCGTCGCCTAACCAGGCACCTACCATTGTTTTTATGCCCAATTCTTTGGCTACTTCTGGTATCAGTTCATTACCCTCTACACAAGAAAATGACCTCACCCATGAAGTATGTGGCTGTAGTATTTTCATTCGCCTTCTGATTTGATCGGCACCTATTATATGACCGGGACCTTGACCCTCCTCATAAAGACTGTAGCAAAAACCATGAATTCCTTCATTCAGTATTTTCAGAAAAAGCCTACGCTCCTCCTGTCCTGACCTGCTCATCAGATAGTTCTGCAAATCATCAGTGCCTGAAGGCTTAAATTTCAAAAAGTGATCTTCCCTGTACTGCATATTTTTTTAGTTTTGTCTTGTTAGTTCTCCACGTCTTTCAATCAATTTTTCCTTGATTTCATTGGTTTTTTCTTCTGTCAAATCATATTTCCACATAACCAAAATAGCTATTCCTGCTGTAACTGCAGGAATAACAATATCGGCGATTCTAAGTTGGGTAAGCGTTTCAGTAGTTTGTTGTGCAGCATTCTGATCAAAGCCAACCAGCTTCAATACTAATCCTCCAATGACTAGCGCGAGAGCTTGACCCAATTTTACCATCCACCAGTAAACCGCTCCAAAAGTTCCCTCTTTTCTCGGCATTCCATTTTTCAACTCATCCAAATCACATACATCTGCTGTCATACTCAACATCAATGTAAATAGTCCCCCCAACCCAAATGCAATAAGAGGAATGGGCATAAAAATTAACCATGGGATCCCAAAGGATACGTCTATACTGAACCATGACATACCAACCGCATCTAGATAGGGGTTTAAAAACTCAAAAATGTTGTAAACTATATTGTTCATGAATTGAGCAAAACTCGTTTCATTAAATCGCGCATTAAGTTCATTGTCAAAACCCCACCATTTTAGTAAATACCCCACAATCGAAAGTGCAGTCGAAATGATAAATGCCTTGCGTTTACCAAGTTTTCCAGATAACCAGGATACGATAGGGATAACTATAAAAGCTGTAAGAATTGCAGAAATCATGGAGAACCATGCAGGCCAGGTACCGGCACCTTCATAACTCCCATCAAACATATAAAAGACAATAATGAAAACGCTGAAGGCCGCGACAATCTGAAAGCCATTAAAAACCAAGAATGTTGCTCCGCAAAGCTTAAGAAAGGGCTTATTTCTAGAAACTTCAGCTATACTTTGAAACAGTTCCTTGAGGTTAGACAAAAGTGTTTTAAAGCTTAACTTTTTTCGATTTTCCATATTAGCGGAATCTATTCCTTTACAGAAAAAAGCGGGAATAACTCCGAAAACAATACAAACCACACCTATATAAGTGGCCATTTTTCTGACCCCTATTGCTTGATTTTCAAATATATTAGGGTCTGCGATGATTACCCAAAACCAGGGTACTATCATCCATGCTATCTGGCCCATGGATTGTGAAAAAGCCATCAATCGGGTTCTCTCGTTGTAATCCGAGGTCATTTCATAGCCTAGACCTACAAGCGGAGTAGCAAACATGGTATTTCCTATCAAAAAGACCATGGACATAATAAGAAAAAACCAAAAATTATAGGCTTGGGAGTTTTCCGGATCCAATTGCCAAAGCAGTATAAACAATATACCGCTTAGTATAGCTCCAAAAAAGATATAGGGTCGTCTTCTCCCGTATTTAGATTTGGTATTGTCTGAAATAAAACCCATTATGGGGTCAGTGATGGCATCAAACAACCGTGGCAAACCACCGAGAAGTCCTGCCAAAAAAGGATCCATACCAAATGCAGTCAGCAAAAAAAACATAAAAAAGCCAAGAGCCCCGGGCAATAAGTTGAGAACAAAATGACCTGAGCCAAAGGCCAGTTTTGACCCTAAAGGGATTCTGTCTTTTTTTGGAATTACTTTTGCAGCCATTTGTATTTTATTGATTAAATTTTCAATTTCTTTCCGGGACTTATCTCAATAGTCTGTAATGCTTTTGCACTTATAGAAAAATCAAACTTCTCATCCTCTATTAATAGCTGAATGCTTACAGCTTCTTCTTCCGGATTAAAAACCACTACGATTATGGAATGATCCGGATTTCTGACTGCAGTAGCCAATATGCTGTCACTTTCTAGTGACATTCCTAATCTGATTGCACCCGGACGAATAAATCGACTAAAATGCGACATGACGTAGTAAAGAGGAGTAAAATATACTTCGTCTGCCTTAGGGTCTACAATTACAGGTGCTACACACCAATTCTCTGCCCAATTCGGTCCCCCTTGTCTGTCCAGCACCATATTCCAGTCAATCCATCCATGCACATGGTTATTCAGACAACCTATAATATCTCTTGCATACCTAAAAACCGGTACATATCTGGGATGAAGGTGTCTTCTTTCCTCCGGAGCCCAATCGTAACCCCAATCTGTTGCTTTTTTTGACCAATACCAGCTATCGTCTCTCCATCTCGGCACCTCAGCATCTATGCATGCCTCAGTCTGTAAAAGGTACTTATCCGGTGCCTTATCGTGCACATACTGCAAAGATTCCGGAAAGTAATCAAAAGTACTTCCGTACCAATGTACAGCTGTACCGTCAAAATATTTTGCTGATTCCTTATTGTCAAACATTACATCTGCCCATTCCTTCAACTCCTCATCCCTATTCTGATCGTAGCCCAGTAAAACTACATCCGGTGCGAATTCCTTTAGTTTCGGTCCAAGGTGATGGATCACAAACTCATTCATTTCCTCGGGAGTGAAATGCATGCTCTCCCAGTTGTAATCATTTCCCAGGGGCTCATTATTCACCGTAAAACCCCAGATATCAATACCCTGCTCTCGATAGGCCTTCAGATATTTTATAAAAAACAAAGCCCAGGTATAGTAATACTCGGGTAACAGGCTTCCCCCTTTCCAATCGTTATTGTCTTTCATCCAAGGTGGAGCTGTCCAGGGTGACGAAATGATTTTAAAACCATCTTTTGAAGCTGCCATAGCATCTTTAATCATAGGTATAATGTCATCCATATCCTCTTTTATAGAAAAGTGCTCTAGCAGACTATCACCCTCAACCGGAGCATAGGAATAATTAGATAGAGAAAAATCGCAGGAGTTCATGTGGGTTCGTGTGAGGGAGTAGCGAGCCCCGGATTCTCCAAAGTATGCTTCAATTATCTTTTTCCTATTTTCATCACCCATCTGATTGAGTAAATGAGCTGAAGCTTCTGTAAAAGAACCGCCAAACCCAAGCATTTTTTGATATTCCACATCGGTAGCTACAGTTATTTTTACTTTTTTATCTACAAGCTCAAACTTGCTGAGCTCCTTTAGTTGATGACCACTTTCTGATGTTTCAAAAATGCGAACTTTCATATGACTTTCTTCATTGCAACTGCTCATAAATAAAGGCAATAAAAATGCAAGAATGATATAAGTGGCTGTTGCTCTCATTCCGCAGTCTTATTCTTTTTCATTCTCTTCTCAATTTCTTTTGCGGTAGGTGGGACTTTAACTGTAGCCATTAAGCTATCGAGATCTCCACCAAAAGATTTAGTAATAGGCATTCCATCCCTTTCCAAGCCCTGAAAAACACCTCTGTTGTAAAGATTCCATAATGGATATTTTGCCTCTGCTCTGAGATTAATCAATCCAAAATGGTTTTCTGAGCCCATTGGGTTTTCCGCATCCTTCCATTGTTCATCAAATGCCTCAAAATAGAAGCAAGTGATGTTATTGGCATTGGTCCATCCTCTCATTAATTCATAATATTGACCTGATTTGTATTCATCTGTAGCTCTGCTTCCTGTATCCCCATAACGCCAGCCGGAATTAGTTGCCCAACCTGTTTCACCTATATGGACAGGTTTTTCTACTCCCAGACTTTGCATATATTCGACTACGCTGTTGTATTGATCAATTGCATAATTCCTTGCCCGCATCATTGCAGCATGTATTTTCTCCAAATCTGTTGTACCCTCTTCTTCTTTTCTAACACCCCAAAAATCAGGATTATAATGGGTGTCATGCATCGGGTATGTATGTACTGAGAGAAAATCCACTGCTTTTATCAGCGAGTCCAGCTCGGGTACGTGATAATCTTCCGATCCTCCACCCCAGGCTGCAAAGTTATCTGAACTGGTAATCCACAAGTCTTCCGGTAATTCTCCTTTTTCCTTTAACTCTTGCAGATGGTTCACCCAATTAAGAATAATTCGGGGCACAACATAGTATTCTTCAGCCCAATGAACCATAGCTTCATTGCCAACTGCAATAATTTTTACTACGGAAGGATATTGTTGGGTTAATTCTACAGCTCTGGCAATTTCGACAGCATTTCTCTCGCTTTCCTGATCTCGTATTCTCTCGGGTTCATCAGTCCATGCATTTTTACAATCGATCCAAGCACCCAACATCACATACATTTCAAAATCAGGATCTTCTTCCTTTAAAAGGGTGATAGCCTCCAGCAAATTAGCTGCTTCGTCTTTGTGTACATTATATGTTCTGAGTAATTTGATGCCCATAGCAGATAGTATCCGCATATCCTCTTTAAGTTGTGGTATGGTAGGTTGGATGTCACGGGTAATTTCTCGATAACCACCATAACTGATCGCTTGATATTGAACATTTCCCAATATTTCAGCAGCAGTTATTGGAGCTACTTCCTCAGGCTTAGGAGAGCAGGAACTCATGAATAAGCCAAAACAAAAGGGTATTGCCATCCAATATATAAAGTTTAGTTTTTTAGTGTTCATGTAGAGTAGATTTTGCTTCAGAAAAAAGACTTACAACCTTTTTGGGCTCGCGATCGACAGTAAAAAGTCCCCAGTGCTTTTCAGCACCTAAGGGATCATTGGGATCGCCTTTCCAATCCTCGTCGAAAGCTTCAAAAATGAAAGTAGTAATATTGTTGGCTGCAGTCCATTCCATAAGTTCTCTTGTGTATCTCTTTTGTTTTTCCTCACTTGCCCGCTCACCGAATTCTGATGCCGTTGTGGCCCAGCCAGCCTCAGCTATTATTAGCTGAATTCCGGGAAGTGCTTCGACCACTTCTTTTACATTCTCCTTACTGTAGCTCAAGCCGTCATCAATATCCTTACCCTCCCAAATGGGATACAAATGAATAGCCGCAAAATCAACTACTTTGGCCAGTTCGCTTCCGTGATCAGCCCACCATTTGTAATTGTCTGCAACAGTGACCGGTTGTTGAATAGCATTTTGTACTCTTTTGACATATGATATGACAGAATCCGTCGATACCCTATGTTCATTCCAATCCACCAGGGATTCATTACCGACATTTACAGCTACCACAATATCACTGTATTTATTCGCCAACTCAACCCCTAGCTCAATTTGCTCCCTATTTCTTATGGCATTTTCGTCCAAAAGCTCCTGAGGATAAGGTTCCTCCAACCAAGAACAAGTACCATAAGTGCAAACCTCCGCTCTAAGCCATATGCCTAACATTACCTTAAAGTCGAGATTGTGTTCCCGAATCACCTCCAGAGTCATCTGAGTGTTTTCTTCACAATCATACATTCTGAGTAATCTGAATGGAGTTTGGGTGTATAGGATCTCCAAATCTTCCAGTATTTCCTCCTCGCTTGGATTGACAGCTCCCATACCCCGATCCGGATGTTGGTTGGTTCTGAAACCGGAATAACAAACCGCCTCAGCTACATTATTCAAAAGCATATCTTCAGACTGAATGGGAGTACTATTTGATGACATATTATTCTCCGTTGCATACCCACAAGCGCCAACTAACAATAGCCCTGAAAGCACTGCATAAATTGACCAATTATTGAGTATGTATTGCATAATTTTTATTTAAAAATTTTTATCGAATAATTTTTAATCTCACTTTTAAATATTCAATTTTACCGGTCCTGGAAAATATCAGTTTACTTAAATCTTTGTTCAAAATATTTTCATTTATCTCTTCTGTCTTTCCATTGGCATAATGAACACTTATTCCCTCCTCTGAGGAATTTTCGTAAATCACCGGTAGATTACAAAGTGTAAATGCCAGTTGTCCGGGCTGCAACACCAGACTTTTTTGATGCTGATGGATATCAAAATATCTGAATGTCTTTTCCTCTTGCAAGAACTCCGTTTTTCTTAATAAATAATTTTGGAAGTGGATTTTTCCATTATTTATTTCTAAGCCTAACTCGCCAAAGCGAACGAGAATATCCTCTTTTACCTGTCCAGTCATACCAGGTTGCTGAGCTCCCCTATGGAAGGGGGTATGAGAATAAGGATCAGTCGGGAAAGCTCCGTAAAGTTGAGGAGATTTATGAGAACCTATACCCGCTTCAATCTCATAATAATGCTCTAGTAATCTTCCTATGGTTGCAGCATCTGCATCCTCCTGCACAGCCTTATAACAGACTTCCTGTATCGCTAAATGCAATTTGGAGACCATATGCCAATAAATAGAGCCTAAACCTTCATATGCGAAAAAGGTACCCGACCTGCCTGTAAATGCCAAGTGATTGAAGACTTTTTCAAAGATCTCTAGCACAAGAAAGCTCTCCTTTGAGACCAATCTTGCGTAGCCCTTTTTTTGTTCTAAATCATTTAAAGCTTCTTTCAAATCAGTAGCATTTCTAAAGTTTCCATTAAAGTGAACTTTGCCCTCAACATCTTTTTCTACTATTGTAATGTCTCTGTCTGATATCAGTTTTTGCATTAACAATGAAGACTCCACTTCCTCAGCAGGAATGACATTTTTTTCTAAAAAACCGGGCAGGTCTTTATTGGGATACAGTAAATAACTATACTGATTAGGCCTAAACAGTTCGCTTTCTTTTAAGGCATTCAGAACCTCAACCGCCTGTTCTGAAGACAAAAATCCGGAGCTGAGGGCAGCTACTTGACCTTCGAGCATCTCATTCAGGTGTGAAATCTGTAATTTATTATCACTTACACTAACCAGATTATAAGCATGGAAGAGTTTATCAGGTCTTTGATTGATTTCAATGGTATGACGAATAAACTGAATACTTAGTCTGGTAAAGCGCTTTAAACCTTCAAGTGAAGCAGAACGTTTTTTGCCCCAGAAACCATTTTTATAAATATAATCCCGATAATCAGCGGCAGCTGTACCTACTCTATCCAAAAACTCTTTTTTGACTTCATCAGAAAAACCTCCCGGTATAGAGGTGCTAAATTCTTCAAGAGCCTCCCTGACACTGTGATAAAATTCAATCAACTCATTGGAAATCCGGACATGTCCAAGATCTGATCTTTCCAATAGATTCTGGAAGAATTCCATAAAGCGATGGAGATAACATAAGGTAACCATAGAAACACCATTACCAACTAAGGCATTATTAGCATCATTCCATTCCGGTCGTTGGGTGTTCATCCAGATACCTCCACCCGGAATCAAATTTGATATTTTCGCTAAAACAGACGCTAGAATTTTTTCAATAAAATTGACATGGTATATTTCACCTTCATCTGAAGTGAGAAGAGTGCCATCAGCACCTATTGACCTTCTTCTTTCTCTTAGTTTTTCATCCCACTCCTCATCAAACTCAATGGTATTTTTGGAATCTTTTAAGATTTCACTGTAAGAGTTGATGGTATAAGGCACTGCTGCATAGACAAACCAATCTTTATCAAAATAAGACTGCAAGACGTCCGGGTACAGATTATCCATCATTTCCAGAAACTTGAGCAAATAGATGATTTGGTGATCACCCCAGTATCCTATATATGACCAGGGATTATCAGGTTCGATAGTTTCCCAGTCATACCCATCCTTGGTCACCCGATAGGGATTGTACCCATCAAAGGTTGAAGCATTTAAAAACTTGAAAATCATGCCTGCTATAAACTCAGGATATGACAATGCTAGAGCTTCCCAGTTTTGAAAAATATCCCGCCAATTGCCCTCGTAGTCAAGGATATCTTCACCCGTAATTTCATCCTGAGTATTGATAGTGAAATTGTTCCAAGGGCGGCTTGGGTCACCATGTCTGCGGCTAAATTTTAAGGGCAAATACTCCATACATAGCCTGATTAGATCAGGATTGTCAGTTTTTTTTAGCAATTGATGTAAAATCGAACGATTTAGATTTTCCGGTAAAGCATTCAGGAATCCGGTATTCTGATTATACAAATCCTTGTTGGCTTGTTTCAAAAAATTGATGAGATCAGACTTAGGTATTTGGTAATTGTTGTTAAAAATGCCACCTCGCATGATATTAAAAAGCACATTGGAATAGTGCCTGCTGTCAGTAAGCCTGTCGGCAGTTTTCTGGAAACCATCCGATGCAGCGACTAATTGCTTTAGATTCTCGGTTCCAGCTTCAATATCTTGTTCTATTCTATTTTTCAGTTCTTCAGGATGCTGTTTAATCTCCTGAATAAGATTCACCACTTGAGATTGTGTGTGATTCACATTCGCTATGATCTGCCATTGCTTTTTTTGGCCGGGATCCAGTTGGATATCAGAGCAAATCAAATAAGCCCCTTTTTCCCCCTTGACATCTGTTTCCAGAGTAACATTTTGGCGTTTACTAAACTTCTTTAATTGGTTACCCGAAAGTAAATATTTGGGATTATCCATGCCTATTGACCACACAACATTTGCTTTAAGGGCTTCGCTGGGTTCTGCCTTATCGACAATTATTGCGCTTAGTGAGAAAATGCCTAAGCCGGAATCTAAATCCAATTCACTTCTTTTGTATGCATCGACCAGATTGCTGGCTGACCGTTGCAGATCACTCGGCACACCAAATGGCATGATATTTAACAATCCATCCAGGGCAGTGATTTCTAGCTTGTCTTCTGACTCATTAATTAGCTGTGTTGTCCTGACAAAACCAAAGAGCTTAGAAAAGCTCCATTCATACCTGAATATCAACTGGAGATCATGGTTGATTTCCTCAAAAACTACTTTATTCCCATAAACGCTTTTGTAAAGATTTCTCGTCCTGTGAAAGCGATTAGAAAACTTACTGGAAAAGGGTGCCCAAACATGAATTTCTTCATTTTTATGGACGTGAAAAATGGAAATAGGACCCGTATAGTCTTTGGATTCAAGAATTTTATCAACAGTGTAATAGGGAAAAAGAGAAAACTCAGGATTCTTTCTGCCTGCGGTAAGTCCTCCATTACTCCCAATAAACATCCAATGGTTTGCATCGCTTACCACGCTCATAAAGAACGGACGGATGGTATCGGAATTTGATATTTTGAAATAAGTATCATTCCCAATCTTTACTTCTTCAAGATTTGCTTGTTGTACCTTGTTATCAATTACCTCAGAATTGTTTTCTGTCATTCTTTTTCTCAATTTTTCTTACAATTTAAGACCTTAGTATTATTGATCAGCCGCATTAAATTCCAGAGCTGATTGAAATGCCTCTTCAATATCTATTTCACTAAAGTGTTGACGTATTTTTTCGATATTCATACCCGGAGAAAATGGATCCAAACGATGTGCTTCAGCTATTGCGAAATAGGCTGCTCTTGGATAAAGCCTGTAAAACCCCCTCTCATCTGTCAAGCCTTTTGCACAAATACCAAACCACTCTTCATTCATATTATTTTCACCTGGAATATGGTCAAATTCATAGCCGCCGTTTTCCCAACTTGCTTCAGTATTGTGTACATCGAGATCAGTGGTTTGTCCAGACTTCCACCAACCATCACTAAATTGAAAGGTAAAACCACCAATTGAATTTTCAGACATTCCTAAACCGGCAGCATTTTCATAAATTTCCCTCCAGTTTTCTACATTGTAAAGTGCTTGCTCCCTCTGAGCCTCCATTTTGGTAATGGCATTAAATGCATCAGAACCGAACTCGGTTAACAATACAGGCTTGTCGTATTCATTTTTCACTTTTTCATACAGATCCGTAAATGATATACCGCGATAAGTATTAATTCCAAAAATGTCGATATCCCGACATTCCTCTATTATAATATCCAAAAACAACAAATCCCCATTGCAGAAAGCAACCGGGCGGGCATCATCAATAGATCGAATGGCAAGGGCTCCTTGGTTAAAAAGTTGGTACATTGCCCGAGCTTGATCTACGTAATCATCATGCTCTTCAGGAAAATCCTCAGTTTCTGACCCTGCCCAAAATAACCCATAATTGTTTTCATTACCGAGAAGATAAAGCAACAAGCCTCTTGTACCTTTAAATTCCTTAGCTAGATCTTTTACCTCATTTAGAAGGATTTTGGTTGCAGTTTCATCTGCATAATCCGTAATCGGTATCCACTCATCTCCCATCGGATATCCATACCGGCCAAAGGAGTGATTGAGCATGGTATAAATGCCATAGTTATCATAGATGTATTCGACCCATTTGGGATGAATTCCGGTATAAATTCTGAGTGCATTCACCCCCATATCCCTAAGCAGCCCCATCTCGTAATCCAGAGCCTCTCGTATAAACTCATCGGATTCTTCCCATAATACATATTCGTAATTAGTACCCACGGGAAAATAATCCCAATTCATACCATTCACCATAAAAGGTTGACCCTCAACCATTAACTTCCATCCATCCGCACTTTTTTCTACATATATCCTGTCGTTATACACCACTGGTTTTTGCTGGCATGATATCACCATAAGACTAATGAATACAAAAATGAAATGCCTGCAATGCATTTTTAAACTTTAAGAGGTTTACTATTGATGTAACAAACTATTACTGATACACACGGATATAATCAACCTCCATTGTACTTTGCACAAAATCAGGATCCACATCACCGCCGAATGTACCTCCCATAGCTACATTTAAGAGGATGAAAAAAGGATCATTATATGGAAGAGAAGGATTGTTCTGAAATACATGATATATCTCATTATTTACTGCAAAAATGATCTGTTCTGCTGTCCACTCGACCGTATAAATATTAAAGTTGTCTGACACTCCGGGAATCTCTACAGTTCGGCTTATAGCTTCACCACCGGAATTGCCGGGAAAATGCAATGAGCCGTGGATTACATCCTGTTGATTACCTCTGTGCTCCATAACATCAATTTCGCCACAGAAAGGCCATCCGGCAGTTGGGAAATTTGATCCCATCATCCAGAGTGCAGGCCAAGTACCTCCGCCTTCCGGAAGTTTGGCTCTGATGTCAATCCGACCATATTGAAAATCAAATTTATCCAGTGTATTTATTCTTGCTGAGGAATAGTTAAAACCATTTGTAGATTCAGCAATCAAATTAATTTTCAAAGTACCATCTGATACAACAGCATTTTGATCAGTGTAATACTGCAATTCAAAATTACCCCAACCATTTACGCCGTTGCCAATTTCAATATTCCAGACATCGGGATTTGGTGACCCATCTACATCAAATTCTTCTGCCCAAATTAGATCTTCAAATTGAGACTGTAATTCACTTCCAGGACCTTCGCCGGCATCTGTAGTAAACTTAAAGTACCAGGCAAGGGGATTTCCTGTCGATCCGGAGATAGCTCTTATGTGTATAAAATCTTCAGTTATTTCCAGAATTTCGTAGGTGCTTGTATTGATGTAATAACTCATAAAACCTTCATTGGCTATTGTAAACTGCGTTCCGGTAGTCAATTCGTCAGGCGTATCAAAGGAAGATGCGCCTAGACTTACAAATCGAGTTCCTTCAGTGTCAAACGGCAAACAAGCATCAGAATCACCACCGCCTCCACCAACGCTGAGAAATTCAACATTGAAAAAAGTCTCTCCCATATTGTTATGAGTGAAGGTTAAACTACCGTTTGCATCCAAAGCAAAAGTGATTTCATCATCATAGAAACATGGTGCTAACTGATTTGGAGCGGCAGCAAAGAAATCGGGACCATAGGTATCCAAGGGGCCGACACCGAGGTGACCGGTTTCATTAGCAGCTATTGACCAGGTTCTTGATTCTCCTCCTGTTAAAAAAGCCAAGGTTGCCGGGTCTTCAAACTCACTTAATACTGAGATCGTTTTAGTTTGAGTAGTAGTAATGCCACCTGTACCTGAAGCAGTAACGGTGACCAGATAATCATTTACACCCACAGTGGTATAAGTATAAGTTGTCGAACCACCGGGAGCAACGCGGGTGATATTATCTCCAAAATCAAATTTGTAGCTTATGGCATTGTTGGCTGAAGCAGTAAAGTGAACTCTTCCGCTTCCATCTCCAAAGGGCTGTTCCTCGGATTCACCTTCGATTTCTACCGATATTTGAAGATTAGTTGGCGCGATGAGATCACCAAATTGAGCATCATCATCCTGACAACCAATGATGAAAAATACTGCTAAAAATAAAATATATGTCTGTCTCATTTTCCTTTAGTTTATTAATTGAATATCATCGAAAAGAAGGTTTTATAACCTTCGGAATTTCCTAATTTATCGAACACTACTGCGCGTTTCATACTTTCATTCTAATAGTTTGACTATGGCCGAAATTACCATCATAGCATACTGGAAATATGGACATGGATAATCCCGCTAGGCTTGTAAATAGTTCATAGATTGTCATATTAATAATATTCTTATTGTTTTACGAGCTTATATTGCCAAAATACACCTGCACCTGATTCAATAGTTAGTCTCATTGTTGTCGGCCCTTCAAATGTTATATTGTAGGTTACTTGATCAGGTACAGGCACGTTAGGAAGCTCACCTACATTCATTGCTTTGGGTAAACCGATATAAGCGCCTTCACCATTTAAGGTAAGTGAGTTTCCTACAAGTGAATAGGTGGCTGGATTAGATCCATTATGGGGTGCAACAGGATCTTCACACTGATCATTTGGTACACCTTGCCAGGCTTCTACCCAGGTTTCCCCTGCACCAAAACCATTCACGAAAGAACCATCCGCTCCAAAGGTATACGTATCGTCAAAATAACAAGCTCTTTCGCTCAAACATGGTCCACTGCAATTCCACCAACTTACATCACCAATAGCCGGGCCCACTCCAAGAGAAGCATCTTCATTGGCCATAACCCATGTACCAACAATATCATTATCCACATTGGTTACATAATCCAGATCATCAAAATAATAGCGTTCACCTGTACCTGCTGTACCAAAATTAAAGAAGAAAACCACTCTGGTCCAATCTTCAGCGAGTGAACCATCGGACAAGTCAAATTCTATTTCAACCCATTCTTGAGCGACAGGTACTTGAGTCTCTACCTCTACTTCAGCACCCGTTTCCGGGTTTTCTATTTTAAGTAAAACCGGTATGTCAGCTTGTGGTGACCAGACTTTTAAAGTCAGGGTAGAACTTATTCCAAGATCAATTGGCACGTCTAAATCAATAAACGCCCCTGCCCAAGTTTCTGAAGCTGGTGCTTTGGTCAACTCCGCAACATTTGCGGAAGTATTAATACCAGAGGGATCCGGATTAGAAATTATGCTGACAGGCGAGCCTCCAAATTCCGTAAATGAATAAGCTGTAGGTCCTGATTCGAAATCTAATGGCAAACCCAATTCTACAGGATTAGTCAGTCTAATATTATCAAAGTAATAAGTCTCACCAGTTCCCGAAGTGCCAAAATTGAAAAATATAGCTATTATTGAATACGACTGACTCGGATCAACATCAACTAAGTTAAAAGTCAGGGTCTCCCATTCGTTTGCTACAGAGGTATTTTGGGTAAGTTCAGCAAAAACTTCAGGATTGCCGTCCTGTTCCACCTTAAATAAAACAGGTATTCCGGCCTGAGGGGAATAAACATCCATCGCTATTGCCCGAGTCGAAGAAAAGTCTATGTCCTCATCCAATAATACAGAAGTTCCTGCCCAAACTTCGGAGCCATCTACTTTTGTATAAGAGCCAACATTAGGGCTTGGGTTTACATCATTAGGATCGGGATTACCTACAATAGGAACTCCAGCACCTTCACCGCCCCCAAAATTATTGAAAGTATAGCTTACTGTTGGTGATTCAAAGTCTATAGGCAGTACCAATGGGTCAGTGATGTCAATTTCTTTTGACAAAGAAATAGTAGCCTCGCCTCCACTTATTGCAGTCACTGTAATGGTATAGGTACCTATATCAGCATAGGTATATTGCGCAGATTCTCCAACTAGTATATACTGTGGGTCTTCTTCATCCGACTCACCAAAATCCACCTCAAACCCAATGGCTTTATCAGCAGTAGGCGTAACTATGACACCCAAAGGGTTTCCGGATTCCCGTGTAATGGTAAAATCGAGATTTTCCGGAGGATCGAATGAAATATTGACTGTCTTGGTTGCTGAAGCTTCACCTCCGGCAATATTCCTTGCAGTAATTCTAATTTGGTATTCACCTTCAGTGTACCTATGTGTTACTTTACCACCTGCAGCTATCGGGTCAGACAATTCACTGCCGTCTCCAAAATCAATTATAAAGTGATTGGCCCCTTCTGCTTTTGGAATAATGGTCAAATCACCTGAATTGTCTTGTTTTAAAATAAGCTCTGCATCAACATTTGTTGGGAGACCTGCCTGAACCTCTGTCAGTTCATCTCTTTCACAAGATGAAAATAATAGTCCAAGAATAAATAAAAAGAAAAGTTTATTGATATATCTCATGATTTATTTTTTTTAATAACCCGGGTTTTGATTCCAATTTCCTTGTGAGAACCCAATTTCTTCAAATGGCATCGGGAACAAATTATTTTTCGGGGCAGTAAACCCTTCTATAAATTCTTCTGCAATACCCCATCTGACCAAATCAAAAAATCGATGCCCCTCTCCTACAAGTTCTAATCTCCTTTCATTTATGATAAGCTGAAAAAGATCTTGACCACTTGCTTGTGTGTCATCCAATCCCGCTCTGTTTCTAACCTCATTGACATAAGATCTGGCTAATTCATCATCAATTCCTCCTCTGTTCAAAGCCTCGGCAGCCATCAACAATACGTCTGCATAACGAATAGCCCGATAATTATTAGGTTGAGTAAGATTGGCATCCGGCAGATTGTTGTTGATCCTAGGAATGTATTTTCGATTGTAAAAGCCAGTGTGACCTGTCACTGGATCCTGATTGCCTATAGAAAAAGAAGCCCCTGTTTCAGCAGCCCACGCTTCAATATTCAATATACTGACATCTCTTCGCAAATCATCTTCAGAAAAAGCATTGAAAACTGATTCGCGAGGTAAACCAAAACCAAAACCGGATTCAAACACTGGTCCTACATATCCTCTTACGCCACTGAATCCGACCATTACATTCCCTTTGCTACACTGTAAACAATCAAATCCGGCACCTTGAGCACCTGTATACTGAACCTCAAAAACAGACTCACCACTATTCTCTGCAATAAATTCAAATAAATCCTCGTATCTCTCATCACCTCGAGTTCCATAAAGGTGGAACATACCCGAATTAATCACTTCATTTAACTGATCCGCTGATTGAGGAAATCTCTCACGATAAAGATAGACTTTACCCAAAAGTGCTCTTGCACTCATTTGATTCGCTCTTCCGGTTTGAAGGGAAGTAGGAGCCATATTTTCAATAGCTATTAAAAGTTCAGATTCAATATAATCATAAACTTCTTCAACCGGTGAACGAGGAATGACAAGCTCGTCCCCTAGTTCAAACTGACCGGATGGTTTTATCGGAATGGGACCAAACCATTTGAGTAATTCAAAATTAAAATAAGCACGAAGGAAACGAGCTTCAGCAATAATTTGATCCTTTCCCTCAAAATCTATTTTTCCTTCGTTTTCAATAATCCACGAAGCTCTTTGCACTCCGGCAAAATTGAAGTTCCACAAATCTCTGATATTGGAATTAACGGGCGTATGAATCATTCTGTCTATCTGCTGCCAGCCAATCACATCAGTCGGGCTCTCCCCTCCGGCATTGACATTGTCAGAAGCAATTTCACCCATCAGTACATTTACATAGGTAGCTGAAAGAAGATCATATGCTCCGATCAAGGCAAGATCATAATCTTCAGGCGATTCAAAAAAAGTTTCGGAATTTATAGCAAATGGGGGTGTGACATCCACAAAGTCATCACTACATGAGGTAGCGAAAAAGACAACAAATAAGAATAAATATATATTTTTCATAATTGAATTTTATTGGAGGTGATTAAAACTGAGCATTAAGACCTAACATATACACTCTCGGAATAGGATAAAAACCAAAATCAATTCCACCACCGATTGGAACTCCTGTTGAAGCTGTTGGATCAAAACCGGAATATTCGGTAAAAGTGAAAACGTTATCAACTTTTGCATAGACTCTGAGTTGATTCAATCCAATTCGGCTAATCAAATCGTTTTGGAAATTATATCCTAATGAAATGGTCTGAATTCTAACAAAAGATCCATCCTCAATGAAAAAGTCTGAGAATACGTTATTTGTAGTAGGTGACACTGTGGCACGTGGTACGTTATTACTCGTTCCTTCTCCTGTCCATCTGTCTAATCGGTAACTCATTTTATTGACATTTGCTTGATCTCTTTCAAAGTTTCTCACAATGTCATTTCCAACAGAACCGAAGACATAGGCTGAAAGGTCCCAATTATTTCTTTGCAGTCCAAGATTAAAACCAAAGGTGAAATCCGGAATGGGGTCTCCGAGATAAATTCTATCATTTTCATCTATTACACCATCACCATTAATATCGACATATCTAATATCACCTGGCTGAGCATTTGCACCCAAAGGCAATTGAGAGGCATGGGCATTGACCTCAGCCATATTCTGGAAAATACCATCCGTTTTGTAGCCAAAGAAATAACCTATCGGCTGACCAACTTCCATTCTCGATGGCGCAAGTTGACCTACCCCAAACTGTCCGCCTTCAAGAACATCTCTTCCTTCTATAGCAGTAACCTCATTCTTTATTGTGCTAAAGTTTAGACCAAGGTTGATATTTAAGTTTTCGGCTAATCTTTCCTGATAAGTGAATTCCAATTCAAAACCCTGATTTCTTACACTACCAGCATTGATAGTCGGACTGGATGAGCCCGGTGCAGCTGTTCCCAGGATGCCTGAAATAGGAATACCGGCAATCAAGAGATTTTCCGTATCATTGATATAATAATCAATAACCAGATTAAATTTATTTCTCAAAAATCTTATATCAAACCCAATATCCAGTTTTCTTGACTCCTCCCATTTTACATTTGGATTAGATAGGGGACCTATAGCAATTCCATTAATCAGACTTCCATCATTTCCTGAAACATAAGTTGCCTGTCCTGTAAGAAGCGACAAGTAAAGGAAATCAGGAATACGGTCATTACCCATAACTCCGTAACTTCCTCTGAATTTAAAGAAATCAAGGTAGTCCAATCTTGGGAACCAGCTTTCTTCTGAAATCACCCAACCCAAGCTCAGTGCAGGAAAATAACCTACGCGATTATTAGGGCCAAAACGAGTAGAAGCATCGCGTCTTAATATACCGGTAATTAAATATCTGTCATCCAACACATATTGCAAACGACCGAAATAAGACAAACGTCTTACATCATAGGCATAGGAATTTGCATTTAGATTATCTCCGGACCCTGTGGCGACACTTAAATCAGCAAAATCAAAAGAGTTAGCAGGAACTCCCGTTGAGATTCCAAACAAACCTGAACCCTCTTGTTGGAAGACCGTCATACCAACCGTAAAAATAATATCGTGCCTATCATTGATGATATTTCGATAGGTATTGAAAATATCAAAAGTATAATCATTATCGTTAATTTTGGCAAGACTTACCTGATTGTCTTCTAGTCTGTTAAAAACTTTTCCCGGTCCGTAATTGAAAACCGGAAAGAAGTCACGATTCTGAGTTAAAGAGGTATTGAAACCCATTCTTGCCTGAATATCAAGATTAGGTGCGTAATCATACCTCAATTGGAAAGTCCCGCTAAGTCTGTTAGTCGTAGATTCATTATAGGTATTACGTATTTGCGTCAATGGATTGACTACCTCATTGCCTAAATTTATTTCTCCGGTTAAATCATCGACATCTTTATCTATGGTTGGAGCCATATTTAAAGCATTGAAAAGCACTGAACCCAAACCAAAGGAATTTAGCGAATTATTGGTAGTGGAAAAATAAAAAAGGCGTGTATTCAAATTGAGATTTTCTCTTAAATCGGACTCCAGAGCAATGGAGGCAGTTTTTCTGTTGAATTGAGATTTGTCAGAGCCTATTATTCCTTCCTGATCTAAAATAGATCCACTAACACTATATGTAGTGTTTTCAGAACCTCCTCTTACAGATAAATTATGGCTCATAACCGGGGCTCTTGTAAAAACCTCATCTTGCCAATTGGTTCCTTTCCCAAGGCCTGTCAGCTGAGTGATGGGAGATTCCAAGCCTGCATTGGCATAGCTTTCATTGAGTAAAAGCGCGTATTCAGTGGCATTTAATAAAGGTAACTTTCTGCTTGTCTCTTGAATGCCAAAATAAGTTTGGTAGGTAAATTGTGCATCTTGATTTCTTGTTCCCGATTTGGTAGTAATCAAAATAACTCCATTGGATGCCGCTGCTCCGTATATAGCAGCCTGAGCATCTTTTAGAATGGTCATGCTTTCAATATCCTGTGGATTGATTGAATTTAGGCCGCCTTCAAACTGAAAGCCATCAACAATAATTAAGGGTGCATTATTTCCATTAGTGGAGATACCACGTATTCTTATATTAGACTCTGAACCGGGTGAACCACCCTGCTGCGTAACATGTACACCGGAAATCGTTCCCTGAAGTGCCTGAGCAACATTTGGTGGGTCCAAACTCTCAATAACCTCCCCTGAAAGTTGCGATACTGCTCCTGTTACATTCCTCCGGCTTTCTCTACCATACCCAATTACAACCACATCACCTAACATCTGTATATCCGGCATCAATAGGATGGTATAGTAATCATCATCAGTCACCTGTACTTCCTTAGTAATGTAACCAATATAAGACACTACAATAACAGCATCTTCGGGAACATTCTGAAAAGTAAAATTTCCATCTAGATCCGTCATAGTACCGGTTTGGGATCCCTTTATTAAAACATTGGCAAAAGAAAGAGGGTCTTCGTTACTTCCATCTAATATAACACCTGAAATTTCTCTGCCCTGAGCATAAATCAGCATTGGAACTAACCACAAAATGAAAAAGAGTAAATATCTAAGCATGACTAAACGATTTTTGCCAAAGTTAGACCCTCTCTTCACGGCACCCAACTTTTTACCGTCTACAATAAAACTACAGTGGAGATGTTAAGGTCATATAAACTTATTGTAAATTAATAAACAGTTTATTTACAACAACTAAGCATTAACAATACATACAAAAAAAAAGAAATTAAAAATGGAAATAACTAGTGCTCTACAATGGCTGTAGTGTTAATGTAGAGTGTAAACAGAAGGCTTAATTCATTAAATTTGTAAAATATATTCAGTCAGATTAACATCTGAATCCAGATCCATCTTTTTCCTTAACCGATATCTTTTAATTTCAACACTTTTGGGAGAAATTCCAAGTAGGGGAGCCATTTCTTTAGAAGAAAGATTTAAACGCAAATAAGCACATAATCTGAGGTCATCGGGAGTTAAGGAAGAATGTATATTTTTAACTTTCTTGAAAAAGTCGCGATCAGCATTATTAAATGCCTTTTCAAAGAATTCCCAGTCACTGCCACTTTTTAAGTTTTTATTTATGAGGTTTAACACCTTTTTCAATTGTTTTGGATCACCATCAGATTTACTCAATTCTGATTTGATTGCGTTCAAAACCTTATTTTTCTTAATCAAACTCATAGTTGAAATAGCTAACTCCCGATTTTTACTTTCAATATCTTGTTGGAGTTTTTCATTATTCAATCTCATCAATTTCCTTTTATTCTCAGATTCTTGATATTCCAATTCTCTTTGATTCTTTGCCTGAAGGCGAATCCTCTGTTGGTTATAATAGGTCCTGTAGGCACTGTGAATTAGGGCCCCCAATGCAAATCCAATGAGAACATAAAGAAAAATCATGCCGGTCGATAAAAGAAAAGGTCTTTCAATTACAAAAGGAAACTCAATAATATTACTGTGGGAATTTTCTCCTATCCTGCCTTTTACCAGCAACACATAAGAACCATGCGGCAAATTATTAAATTCAATCTGATTTTGAGATTGCCATGGACTCCAAATGTCCATCAATCCAGATAACTTATACTTATACTCGGAAGTAAAAATATTCTCAAAGTCAGGCATACTGAATAAGATTTCCAGATTATTTTTCTGATTGGAAAGGGTAGCCTTTTGATTCAGTGGTAAGTACTTTTTCTCTTCACCATTACCTAAATGCACCAGGATTTGATTAAAATTCAATTCAGCTTTACTTCTATTTGACTTAAATCCATTTAAGTCTATAATAAAATAGCCCTGGGTATTCCCAAATAAATATAAACCCTCTCCCAGCTGATAAATATTTTCATAACCTACCATGGCATTTCTCACACTGTAATGAATGGGAATTGGTGTGATTTCCAATTCTCCAGTAATGGTTCCCGGAGCAAGATGATACAATGATCCTTTAGAAAATGCCCACAACTCCCTCCCTGAACCGGTGGTGATCAATTTTCCAGAACTATAAGTATATGGCGTATACAGTTTACTGAGAAATTCATCTTGACTAAAATCCTTATTAGTAAAATCATATCGCCAAATACCCTTGTAATTAGCATAAAGGATATCACCTGTAAAGTTAACTAAACTAGAGTATAGCCCTTTTTCAACTGATTCCAACCTTTCCACTTCATCTGTTTGGAAAAAGTTATCCTTGAAGCTAAGGCGGTAAACGCCTTTATACTCATGTGAAATTAATAGAGAATTTGAATCAAGAAACTCGATATAGCGAGAGGAAATTTCAAAATCAGGTAATTTATTTCTAAATGTCCAATCACCATTGTATTTCTCTAAAATGCTTATTCCCTTATAATTACCCTGTAATAATAAATTTGGATGCTCAGGAATAACCCTAAAACACCAGGCACCTTGCTCCTCAGATATACTTATTAGTTTTTGATTACGCACAATAAAGCTCCCATAGTTATGCGCTACAAAAAGTTCATTACCATATTCAAATAGCTCCCAAACCTGTCCTACTGAACCATTTACAAGATTAAAGGAGAAATCATCATCAGCTATAGGACGATAAAATAGACCTTGATTGGTTCCAAGATAGAGAAACCCATTATAAATAATTGAAGTATAGACCGTACCAAGATCGCCACTTCTATCATAAAAAATGCTAATAGGAGAATTTTGATTAACACAATTAATGCCATTATCCAAACCTAACCAAATATTCCCGGAATGGTCCTCAAAAAGTGATAAAACAGTATTGTTTACTAGGGACTCTCTTTTTGTAATATGATAAATCAACTCACCATGAGAACTAAGCTTAATTACCCCATCTGAAATAGTACCCAATATTAAATTCCCGTAACTATCCTGGATACTATTATACACAGCAATAGAATTAAGTAGAGAATCATTTTCAGTACGCCATCTTTGCGGTTCATCCCAAAGATAGAAAATGCCAGACGAATTGGTTTGAACCAACAACTCATTATCTATATAATAAATATTCAAGATCAAATTTTCTTGAAAAATTTGATGATCTGAAACAAGAATAGCCTGACCATCTTGAATTTTAAAAATACCTTTGCGTGGTTTACTAAAATAAATAATATCATTGACTTTCATCATTTTAGTAATTCCGTAATTTGATTCAATTTTAATCAGATCACGATTATTTGTATTGTAAATAAAAATGGATTCAAGGGACTGAAATAAGACCCAATCGGAATAACTCAAAATAGACCAGAATTCTTCATTATCGCCTACAGTTAAATTATTTTCTAAAACTAAGGAAGTAAATTGAAATTGACCGTATTGATCACGCTCCCAATAACCAAAATCACGGAAAGAACCAGAATAAATTAAACCTTGATAGGCATAAACTGACCTAATAATACTCTCATTTGGCGATGGATACAATCGCCAGGAAAAGCCATTAAATTCAAGTAATCCTTTATTATTGGCTACGATGATATGATTGTTATCAGCCTGTGTAATGGACCAGTTTTGATTATCAGCATTGTAGTCTTCGGCTGAGAAAGAAATAACAGGTGGCAATTCCTGCGCTACTAAATTATAAGCAGAAAAAAAAAACAGACAAAAACGAAAAGTTAAGCGACAAAACATGTCAAAATTTTAGCAAATTTAAAATATATATTATGGTGCTTATGTTAAACCAGCTTAAGGGAAGAAGTTTTTCCAATAAAACAAATTTAAACAAAAAAACTAAATTTAGAAGATGAAGGAAAGATAAATCATATTA
>RECS01000069.1 GCA_007693915.1 Saprospirales bacterium
AATCAGAATAACATGCCCCTTGATATACGTGTATGGAAAGGGGGAACGGCAGACTATAAGACAGTCTTGGAAACATTTAAAGAATGGAAAGAGTATTACTTACCTAATCATAAAGATAAGAATACACAGGCCATTTGGTTGGCTGACAGGTCGCTGAGCGGTGAGCCAATTTATTTTTAAAGCAATTAGTTTGTTGTAAACAAATAAAAAAAATCACTATCTTCGAAATTGAAAATTTATTTATCCCTTAGAAATGAAAAAATTAGTATTCCATTCGTTTGGAGGGAACGATGTACTTGAATTAACAGAAAGTACCATTCCACAAGTCGGAGAAAACCAAGTATTGGTCAAAGTGGCTTATGCAGGTATCAATCCTTTGGATTGGAAGACGCGAAATGGAGATATGAGGATGGTTAGCGGAAAAAAATTTCCCAAAACTTTAGGCACAGAGTTTTCTGGCGTAGTAACAGAGGTAGGAAACAAGGTAAGTCGCTTTGCCCCTGGTGACCGCGTCGCAGGTAGTATGGGGATGCATGGAGGGGCATTCAGTGAATTTATTCTCAAATCACCCAAAGACCTGATTAAAATTCCAAAAGAACTGGATTTAAAATCAGCATCAGTTTCTGTTGTTTGCGGATTGACTGCTTATCAATGTTTAGTAATAAAGGGTAGAATTACTCAAAACAAAAAGGTTCTTATAAACGGTGCTGCCGGTGGAGTTGGAACATTTGCTGTTCAAATTGCAAATATTTTGTCTGCTGACTGCTGGGGAACCTCAAGCCAAGAAAATCACGCATATATTGAGAAGCTTGGCTGTCAGCATGTGATCGATTATAATATTGAGCATTGGTTGGATGCTCTTGAGGGATTTGATCTCATTTTTGATGCTGTAAGTAAGCTTTCCTTCCATCAGGTAAAACCTAAGCTAAATAAGGGCGGTATATATGTGAACACATTGCCCGGTCCGGGTATTTTTTTTCAACAGATTTATACCTCTATTTTCTCCTCCAAAAAAGCTAAAACTTATTTACTCAAATTTGATCCACAGGATTTGCAGTGGCTGTTTAACAAAATGATGGATGGAAAAATTATCTTACCAGAAATTAGTGTTTTTCCATTTGAGAGCATTACTGATGCGTTAGAGTTGAGTGAAACGGAAAAAGTTAAAGGTAAGCTCATTATTGAAATAGATCCACAATTGGCTTGAATTCGCAGTTTTATTCACCTTAAATTTTCCATAAGCAAAATCGAATAAAGCTTGTTGGATAAATCTTATTGGGTCTTAATATTTAGCTATATTTTCTTCATTTCTAGACCTTCTACTACCCCTGCTTTTACGTTTTTATTTTGATTTAAAATCTCCTTAGGAAAAATAAAAAAATATCCTGTGGGCTGATATTTTTATTTTTACAATAAAAACTACTAATATTACGCCTTCAATTTACAAATCTGAATTAATTATGAGTAAAGAGAAAAGGAAATTTATTGATAGGTTTTTAGACTGGATTGAACGAACGGGAAATAAACTACCGGATCCGGCTATGCTGTTTTTCTTTCTGATGGTGATTGTTTGGGTGTTTTCAGCCGTGCTTTCACCAATTGATTTTGGAAAGTTCCATCCGAGGACAGAAGAGGAACTCAAGGTAATTAATCTCTTAACGGGTGAAAGTCTGGCAGAGTTTCTCGCGACTATGGTCACTGTTTTCGTGACATTTGCTCCCCTGGGTATTGTTTTAGTAGCCATGCTGGGTGTCGGTGTTGCGGAACATTCCGGTTTTATCAATGTGGGCTTGAAAAAACTTTTGAGTTTTACACCCAGAATGCTTCTTACTCCTGTACTTATTTTGGTAGCTATTGTAAGTCACACAGCTGCTGATGCAGGTTATGTTTTGGTCATTCCCCTCGGTGGGGTCATCTTTTATGCCGCCGGTCGGCATCCACTAGCCGGTATTGCAGCTGCCTTTGCCGGGGTAAGTGGTGGGTTTAGTGCCAACTTTGTTCCCTCGGGTATTGATCCTCTTTTGATGAGTTTTACGCAGGAGGCAGCCCAGATTTTTGATCCGGAAATGCAAATCAACCCCTTGAACAACTGGTTTTTTACTGCTATATCTTCTATATTGATCACAACTGTTGGTTGGTATGTAACAGATAAAATAATTGAACCCCGTTTGAAAGATGTTAAGATCGATGCAGATGAGGAAGATTTGCCAAAAATGGAAAAAATCACTCCCAAAGAAAATAAAGCTTTTCTTTATGCTTCATTGGCTATGTTAGCAGGAATCGCTGCTTTAATTATCTGGGCGATACCCGAGGGTTCAGCCTTACGGGATCCAAACCCACCAAATGATGACATTAGCTCTTTGGTTTCTTTTGGTGCACCACTTATGCAGGCGATTGTACCCTTGATATTTTTACTCTTTGTGATTCCGGGTGTTGTTCATGGTTTTGCATCAGGTATGTTCAAGAGTTCTAAAGATCTGATTGATAGTATGACCAAAGCAATGAATAGTATGGCCTACTATATTGTTATGGCTTTTTTCTGTGCATTATTTATTGACGCCTTCGCCAAATCAAATATTGGACTACTCATCGCGCTTTATGGTGCTGACTTTCTGCAATCTTTGCTACTCCCTGGAGAAGTTACAATTGTTGGGATAATTGTACTGACGGCTTTTGTAAACCTCCTGGTAGGTTCTGCCTCTGCAAAATGGGCTTTGATTGCACCGATATTTGTTCCCATGCTGATGCAATTGGGTATATCTCCGGATTTGACGCAAGCAGCTTACAGGGTTGGTGATTCTGTTTCCAACATTATTACCCCATTGCTGCCTTACTTCCCGCTGGTCGTTGTATTCTGTCAAAGATATGTGAAAGACACAGGAATAGGAACCTTGGTGTCTATGATGATTCCTTATTCGATAATTTTTATGATTACTTGGTCGATATTCCTTCTCATCTATTGGTGGATTGGAATTCCACTTGGTCTTCAGGCGAGTTTTACTTACCCACCAATGTAAATAAATAAAAAAAGGCAAGTTGAAAAACTTGCCTTTTTTTTATTCCAGTTCGTAGTTCGGTCGTAAATCTTCCGATTTTTCTCCGCTATAATATGCGTTAATGTGCTGAATTAGTTCATCAATGCTATCAGTGACCAAAAATAGATTCAGATCTTCAGGAGAAATTTTTCCTGAGCTTAACATAGTGTTTTTCACCCAATCAATCATACCACCCCAGAACTCAGTTCCGAATAAAACAATAGGAACGGGTGTGATTTTGTTAGTCTGGATTAGTGTCATCACTTCAAAAAGCTCATCCAATGTCCCAAAACCACCAGGCATTACTACGAATCCCTGGGCATATTTTACAAACATCACTTTACGAACAAAAAAGTACCTGTGGTTTAGATTCTTATCAGGGTCAATGAAAGCATTGTTGCCTTGCTCGAATGGAAGATCTATATTCAATCCTACAGAAACACCGTTTTGCATGGCAGCACCTTTGTTTCCTGCTTCCATAATACCCGGACCTCCACCTGTAATAATACCATAGCCTTCGTCTATTAACTGCCTGGCTATATCTACGGCTTTCAGATATTCCGGGTGATTGGCCTTTGTTCTGGCAGAGCCAAAAATAGAAATACATGGACCTATAGCATCCAGTCGTTCAAAACCTTCCACAAATTCAGAAATTACTTTGAACATGGTCCAGGAATTTTCGCCCTTAATTTTACTCCACTGTCGCATTTGTTGCTTGTTGTTTGTCTTTTGCATATGTTTAAATTTTTCTGTTATCATTCTTATTTTGTGTAATGAGTCAGAGAATATGTACAGTTACGTTTCAGATAGATCAAAACAACAAAAATATCACTAAATTGATTATTATCCAAGTTGCTTGAGGAGATCTGCTAGCTTAGATTTAATTATTCGATACTTCAATAGGCTTTTTTGCTACTCCATTTGCATTGGGACTAAGCCTTTGAAGCTTTAAATTTTTTATATTCAGCGGTTACAAAATCCTGTATTTCATCAATGTTTTCAAAATCTGTAAAGATCTCAGAAATTCTACTCCTTTGATTTGTAGGCGGGTAAACGTAATTTCTGAAATCAGCGACTGAAACTGATTTTCCACTTAGAATAAGAAGCCTTTCGACCACATTTCTCAATTCCCTAATGTTTCCAGTCCAGTCAAAGTTCACTAGTTCTTCGATGCATTTTTTGTCAAATGGCTTTGAGACCATTCCCTGTTCATCGCAGATAGATGCACTAAAGTGATCGACAAGTAGCGGAATATCCTCTTTTCTTTCATTCAAAGAAGGCACTCTGATAGGTATCACTGCGATTCTGTGGTAGAGGTCTTCACGGAATCTTCCCTCCTGTATTTCTTCTGTTAAATCTTTGTTGGTTGCGGCAATAACTCGCACATCAACTTTGATGAGCTTGTCCCCGCCAACTCTTGTAATATAGTTTTCCTGGAGTGCTCTGAGGACTTTTGCTTGAGCTGAAAGACTCATATCTCCAATTTCATCGAGGAACAAAGTGCCTCCGTTTGCCTGTTCAAACTTTCCTATTCTCTGTTTTACGGCGGAAGTAAACGAACCTTTCTCATGACCGAACAATTCACTTTCGATTAATTCCGATGGAATAGCAGCACAGTTTACTTCAATAAGTGGGGCTTTATTCCTACTACTTTTGTGGTGCAACCATCTTGCAACCAACTCCTTCCCGGTTCCATTTTCACCTGTTATTAAAACCCTTGCATCTGTTGGTGCTACTCGCTCTATGGTGTCCTTAATATGCTGAATAGCAGTTGAATTTCCAACAATATCCTGCACCAGACAATTTTTTACCTTCTTCTTTAAAACCTTTTTCTCTAGAACCAAATGGGAGTGATCTAATGCATTTCGCAAGGTAATCAATAGTCGATTCAAGTCTGGTGGTTTGGAAATAAAGTCAAATGCTCCCTTTTTTACTGCCTCAACAGCAGTATCTATAGTTGCATGACCTGAAATCATCAACACTGGTATGTCAGGTGCCATAATCTGTAACCTTTCCAGTGTTTCTGTTCCATCCATGTTGGGCATTTTGATATCCAATATAATGATATCATATTGGCAGCTCTTTACCTTTGCCAAACAAGCCATACCATCCGAGGCTTCGTCTACCTCGTATTTTTCATATTCAAGTATCTCTCTTAAAGTTTTACGGATACTTTTTTCATCATCGACAATTAATATCTTAGCCATAACATATTATATTTTTTGCAAATATAAACAGTTTTGTAATTCAGCGAAAATTATATGTAACTTTTTTTTAATATTTATTTATGGCCAACCAACTCATTGCCATTGAGCCGGTAATTAATGCATGTTCATCGATGTCAAAATCCGGGCTGTGGATGGGAGTTATTTTTTTGCCTGGAGTACGAGTTCCCAACCTGAAAAAGCAAGCTGGCATGTGCTTTCCAAAATAAGCGAAATCCTCTGCTGTCATCCTTGGACCTATGTCAACTACATTTTCGCTGCCTAGCAGTTCTTCTGCATATTTACGTGCTTTTGCAGTCAGTTCAGGATTATTGAATAGGGCGGGATAACCTTTATGAATATATACTTCACAAGCTGCGCCGTGAGCAATTGCAATTTGCTTGCATATTTTTTCTAGAAATTCATGCAATTCTGCCCTCCATTCTTCATCAAATGTCCTGATTGTGCCACTCAATTTTACTTCTGAAGGAATGATATTAAAAGATCCACCTATGGTCTGGACACTTCCAATGGATACAACTGTTGGGATAAATGGATCAGCTTTTCTGGATACCAAATGTTGAATATTAGAAATAATTTCTGCTGCAACGGGTACCGGATCAATGCAGTCTCTAATTAGCGCGGCATGACCACCCCGTCCTTTTACTGTTAGGTGAATTTCATCAGAAGATGCCATAGAGGGGCCTTCTACAAAAGCCAATTTCCCTACATCAAGTGGTGGGTGGACGTGTTGCCCAAAAGCGATTTCTGGTTTGTATTTTTCCAATAAGCCATCCTGAATCATGGCAAGGGCTCCACCTGGTGTTTTTTCTTCAGCCGGCTGGAATATACCGATAATTTTACCACCCCAGTATTTATTCAATTTATTGAGCACTATGACCGTTCCCAAAAGACAGGATGTGTGAACATCATGACCGCAAGCATGCATGACGCCTGTTTTTTTAGATTTGTAATCCACTTCGTTTATTTCCTGTATTGGAAGTGCATCCATATCCGCTCGGAGAAGCACATTTGGACCAGAGCCACTGCCTTCTAATTTGGCTACTATACCAAAGCCTCCTACCCCGGTGTCGTGGGCTATATTGTGTTCGGTTAAAATAGAAGAAATGAAGGCCGATGTTTCTTTTTCTTCAAAGGAAAGTTCAGGATTCATATGTAAATGTCTTCTGAATTCTACGATCTTTGAGAAAATTTTATCTGTTTCGCTTTTTATTGTTGCAGAAAGTGATTGTTGTTGCATAATTTAAAATTTTAGGCTAAGGTAAAACAAATTATAAAATTGTTCTATATATAAAACTCAACTTTTTAATGAGTAACAAAAAAAAGTACTATGTAGTTTGGGTAGGTCAGCAACCCGGTGTTTATGACAGCTGGCAAAAGTGTCAGGAACAGATAAAAAACTTCCCCTCGGCAAAGTACAAATCGTTTAAATCTTATGAGGAGGCGGTCGCCGCTTATAACGGTGATATTTCTGATTATATAGGGAAAAGTAAAGGTAAAGATAGGAAACGTTCAGTTATTAATAAAAGCCCAAAACCTGTCAATGGTGCTCTATCAGTGGATGCCGCTTGTTCGGGAAACCCCGGAGATATGGAATATCGAGGGGTTTGGGTGGATGATAAAGTTGAGTTTTTTCACAAGGGACCATTCAACGACGGTACGAATAACATCGGTGAGTTCCTAGCTCTGGTGCACGCCTTGGCGCAATTGAAAAAAATGAATATGAATAGTATCCCCATTTATACAGATTCAAAAATTGCTATGGGCTGGGTAAACAAAAAGAAGGCCAACACCAAATTGAAAAAGACGCGACGCAATGCTGTTTTGTTTGATTTGATTGATCGCGCTGAAAAATGGCTGAAAACGAATAGCTGGAAAAACCCTATTTTGAAGTGGCCCACAGCTGAGTGGGGTGAAATACCTGCAGACTTTGGCAGAAAATAGGTTCATCCCGAATGCCTATATAGATTGAATCTAAATAGTTTTTCATGCAGACCTTTTCTCTTTGTTTTGCATTTAAGTTTTAGCTTTGTACTTTAAATCAAAAGAAACAATGAGCTGGATTTCAAATTTTCTGACTTCTTCCCTTGGAAAGAAACTCATCATGAGTCTTACGGGATTATTTTTAATTACTTTTCTCATCGTTCACTTGGCTGGTAATTTGCAGTTATTGATTGATGACGGCGGCGAGGCATTTAATACCTATGCTCATTTTATGACCAATAATGGTCTAATTAAGTTTCTTTCCTATGGTCTTTATGCGTTCATTTTAATACACATTATTCAGGGAATTTTAATAGCCCTGAAAAACAGAGGCGCGCGTGCCAGTAGGTATGCTGTGACCAATAGAAAGTCCAATAGTTTTGCTTCCAGAAATATGGCCTTACTTGGGTTGCTTGTGTTTTTCTTCTTAGCTGTGCATATGGGAGACTTTTGGTATAAAATGAAATTTACTAATGAGTTGCCAATGGTTGCATATGCGGGTATTGGGGTTGAGGTAAAGGATCTTTATACACGCGTCAACATGGCATTTCAGGAATGGTGGCTTGTTGCCATTTATATGTTAGGTCTCTTGGCGTTGGCATTACACCTGTGGCATGGTTTCCAATCTGCATTTCATACTCTGGGACTTAACCACAAAAAGTACACCCCTTTTATTAAGGCTGTTGGGAAGATATATTCTATTGTGATTCCAATTGGATTTGCGATAATTCCGCTATATTTCTTTTTCCTGAAAAACTAAAGATAAAAACATCATCATGATAAAGTTAGATGCAAAAATACCTGAGGGACATATCTCTGAAAAGTGGATGAAATACAAGTCTTCCATGGATCTTGTCGCCCCAAATAATAAAAGGAAGCTTGAGGTAATTGTAGTGGGTACCGGATTAGCAGGAGCTTCGGCCTCAGCCAGTCTGGCAGAATTAGGGTACAAGGTAAAAACCTTTACTTTTCACGACAGTCCAAGGAGAGCGCACAGTATTGCTGCACAGGGCGGAATTAATGCTGCTAAAAATTACAGGAATGATGGAGACAGTGTGCATCGATTGTTTTACGACACGGTAAAAGGTGGGGATTATAGAAGCAGGGAAGCTAATGTGCACCGACTGGCTGAGGTAAGTGCAAATATCATAGACCAGTGTGTAGCTCAGGGAGTACCGTTTGCGAGAGAGTACGGTGGTACATTGGATAATCGCTCCTTTGGTGGTGTTCAGGTTTCCAGAACCTTCTATGCACGTGGACAAACCGGGCAACAATTGTTAATTGGTGCCTATCAGGCATTGAGCCGTCAGGTATCATTGGGTAATGTAGAAATGTATAACCGTCATGAGATGCTTGATGTAGTAAAGGTGGATGGGAAAGCTAGAGGAATTATCGCCAGAAATCTATTAACGGGTGAATTGGAATCCTTTGCAGCACATTGCGTTGTTATTGCATCAGGTGGATACGGAAATGTTTATTACCTTTCTACCAATGCTATGAATTCTAATGTATCTGCTGCATGGCGGGCAGCAAGAAGAGGTGCACTCATGGCAAACCCCTGTTTCTGCCAAATTCATCCTACTTGTATTCCGGTTTCGGGGACCTATCAGTCTAAACTTACGTTGATGTCCGAATCCCTACGAAATGATGGTAGGGTATGGGTTCCTAAAAAAATGGAAGATGTTGAGGCTGTTAGATCAGGAAAACTAAAGCCTATTGATATTGCTGAAGAGGACAGAGATTATTACCTAGAGCGAAAGTATCCTGCTTTTGGAAACCTTGTACCACGCGATGTTGCATCAAGGGCAGCTAAGGAAGTTTGTGATGAAGGAAGAGGAGTAAATCAATCAGGTCTTGCTGTTTATCTGGATTTTTATGATGCTATTTTGCGTTACGGAAGGGCAGAAGCTTTTTCATCGGGTTTGGATCCTGAAGACTATGCAACAGTAAAAAAATTAGGGACTAAAGTAATTGAAGCCAAGTATGGCAACCTGTTTGAAATTTATGAAAAAATTACCGGTGACGATCCATACCGTACACCAATGAGAATTTACCCCGCCATTCATTATACTATGGGTGGTCTTTGGGTAGATTATAATCTGGAGACTACAGTTCCCGGCTTGTTTGCCATTGGTGAGGCCAATTTTTCCGATCACGGTGCTAATAGATTGGGTGCTTCGGCCTTAATGCAGGGCTTGGCTGATGGATATTTTGTGTTGCCATATACAATTGGTACCTTCTTGAGTAAAGATATCCGTACTCCGGCATTCTCTAAGGATCTACCCGAATTTAAGAAAACCAAACAGGAGGTTGAAGATCGTTTGAATCAATTGTTAAATATTAAGGGAGAACGATCTGTAGAGAGTTTTCACCGTGAATTGGGGCTTATTCTATGGGATTATTGTGGCATGTCGCGTAATGCTGAGGGACTGAAAAAGGGTAGAGAGTTACTCAGGGCTCTAAAAAAAGAATTTTACAGCAATGTATTTGTCCCGGGCGAGCTAAAGGAATTTAATCCTGAATTGGAAAAAGCTACAAAAGTAGCCGATTTCTTCGAGTTGGGTGAATTGATGATAGTGGATGCCTTGGATAGAAATGAATCCTGTGGAGGCCATTTCCGAGAAGAATCGCAAACAGAAGACAATGAAGCAAAAAGAGACGATGAGAATTATGCCTATGTTGCTGCCTGGCAATGGAATGATGAAGGGGACCCGGTTTTATTTAAAGAACCTCTTGTTTTTGATAATGTTAAATTGAAAACAAGGTCTTACAAGTAAAGCCTTAACCAAATCATTAGTTCAATTAAAAAAACAAAAATGAAACTTACGCTAAAAATCTGGAGACAAAAAAACAGTCAAACTAAAGGCAAGTTTGAGGTACATAAAATCGAGGCTACTCCTGAAATGTCTTTTCTGGAGATGCTGGATGTATTGAATGAAGAGATCATAGAGAAAAAGGGGGAACCTTTTGCTTTTGAGCATGATTGCAGAGAAGGAATCTGTGGCACTTGCAGTATGGTAATTAATGGGCAGCCTCATGGTCCTATGGCGCTAACTACAACTTGTCAGTTGCACATGAGGCATTACAAAGACGGAGATACTATAGTAATTGAGCCTTTTAGAGCGAATGCTTTTCCGGTGCTGAAGGATTTGGTGGTTGATAGAAGTGCCTTTGATAGAATTATTCAGGCGGGTGGTTTCGTTTCCGTAAGTACAGGTCAGGCTCCTGACGGTAATTCTATCCTCATAGAGCAGGATGTAGCTAGAGATGCCTTTGATGCTGCTTCATGCATAGGATGTGGAGCTTGCGTCGCAGCCTGCCCCAATGCTTCAGCCATGTTGTTTACCTCAGCTAAAGTTTCTCACTTGTCATTGCTTCCCCAAGGACAGGTAGAGGGTGCTAAACGAGTAAAGAAAATGGTTGCCCAAATGGATAAGGAAGGTTTTGGTAATTGCTCTAATACCTATGCCTGCGAAGCGGAATGTCCCAAAGGAATATCTGTTGAAAATATTGCCAAAATGAACAGAGAATACTTCTCTGCAATGGTGAGCACAAGCGATAAATGATTTCACGGATTTAATTTGTCTTTACCAAACTATAATTTTTTTTCATCTATTCAGTTATTAGAATTTGAACCTTCAGGATATGGTTCTGTGGGCAATCAAAATCGAGTGTGCCACTTTTTTTATATCAAAAACCAATTTTTCCTGACAAAACTCAAATTAATTTTTAAATAAACTCAAAGTCTGAAAAATCAGGCGTGATTTTTGCACATTCACCATTAAACTAAATTCACAAAAATTTTTACCATGAAATCAATTTTGCTTAGTGCAGTTTTATTTTTTGCATTTAATGTATTCAGCGTTTTTGCCCAAGATACTACTAAGGTTGAAATTATTATAGACTGCCAAAATGAGGGTGATTTTATTGATTATTACCTCCTTGTTCAAAACTTTGAAGAAATGGAAGCTGTTCAAGGTACTATAGTGTGGGATGCTGATAGCCTCAGCTTCGTCGAATTTGAAAATATTGGTATTCCTTCATTTTCTTCAAACAATAATCTCAATCTCAATGAAGTAAACAATGGAGTGTTACGCTTTGTATGGTTTAATCCCGGTTCAGTGGGGGCTACCATTCCTGATGGGGAGCCCATGTTTAAACTTCGATTTGAAATAAACGAGGGTTTAGGAAAAGTTGCACTTACCGGAGATCCCGTTCAATTACTATTTTTAGACAAGGATTTTGAAGAGGTTTCTCTTGAGATAAGTTATGGAAATGCATGCGTGATATCTTCCATAAATAATCTATTCCCAAAAGACGATGTTTTCTTTTATCCCAATCCGGTTATCAGAGGACAGGAGTTGAATCTGGGGTCTAAAAACGGACCCGGTGAGTTCCAATATTACAGCATTTTTTCTGCTGATGGTAAAATGGTTTATTCTGCGGCAAGTACGCCATCTCTAATGATTATTCAACTTCCACAGAGCTTGAATCCGGGAAATTATTTTCTCCAGTTGCAGGACAAACAGAACAGGACTCATACCGCTCAGCTAATTGTAGAGTAAATCAAATCCAAAAGTAACGATAAAACCATTGCCCTAGATTAAAGCAGCCAGCCAAAAGTCATTAATTAATGACTTGTCTCGTAAGGACTCGGAATGAAATGGAGTGAGATAACGAGATCGAAAATCATTTCAACCGATATTGATAAAGTTGTATGGTAGTCTGTAGTCCGTAGTATAGCGCATCGGCCATAAGAGCGTGACCTATAGAAACTTCCTGAAGACCGGGTACGGCGTTTTTGTAAAATGCTAAATTTGAAAGATTGAGGTCGTGACCCGCGTTTAGGCCTATTCCTGCTTCTGCCGCTACTGCTGCACATTGAGTGTGATTTTCTACAGCCTTGACGGGGTCAATTGAGTAATCTTTCGCATAATTTCCGGTGTATAGTTCAACCCTATCAGCCCCGGTTTCCTTAGCACCTATAAGCTGTTTAGGATCAGGATCAATGAAAATGCTAACTCGGATATTGTTTCTGTGCAATTCAGCTACTATTTCAGAAAGGAATTCCTTTTCCACAATAGTGTCATAGCCACTATCTGAAGTCAATACATCGGGTGCATCAGGTACAAGAGTGCACTGATGAGGTTGGTATTTACAGACAAGATCCATAAACTCTCTGGTGGGATTGCCCTCAATATTGAACTCTGTTGTTACTATTTCTTTTAATTTGGGGACGTCGGAATATCGAATGTGTCTTTGATCAGGTCTAGGATGTATGGTAATGCCTTCTGCCCCAAAAGATTCACAATCCTTTGCAACTTGAATCAAGTCAGGAAATTCTCCGGGACGACTATTTCTCAATAGGGCCACTTTGTTAATATTTACACTTAGTTTGGTTTTGTTCATCTCAGATACCCTTTAAAATACCCAATCAAAACAGATAGTAGCAGCTATTGTTCTTTTTTAAAAAAATAAAATTTAGACTCATATTTGTTACAATTAGTGCTATAAATTCGTACCTTAAGTGTTAAGTTTTATTCAGGTCATTTTATAAATTTAAGTCTATGTTTCAAAAGTGGTTTTTATTAGTAGTTTTGTTTTTTTCCTTTTCCTATCTGTATAGTCAGGTGGAGCTAACTGAACCATACCAGGAAGAGGATTTCAGGATCAAAATTTTTATTGGTGCTTCTACGGATTTTTTGACTGCAAGGTCGAATACTCGACTTGGAATTTGGTCAAGCAGGAGAAATACAGGAGCACCATTTGATCGCTTTGATAGGAGCGGCTCTAGTTTTTCAATATTGCCGTATGCGGGTATCCGATTATCTGAAAATGTAGATTTAGGTATTGCCTATAATCACAGAGGAGAAAGTTCAAGGGCAACCATTGAAGAAGGCGAAATAGATCCGGTAGAGATCCGTTTTTCAAGTAAGAGCAATTTGAATGGGGTGGGTATCTTTAGCCGAATTACTGTTTATAATGAAAAAAGGTTTGGCGTTTTTTTTAGACCTGCCGTAAAGTATTATTTTGAGGACTACAGAGAATTCAGAGACTCTCGACTAGACCTTCAAATCAAAGATCGGTTTGTATTCTTGAACCTTGGTTTAGGTCTATCTTATGCGTTTTCGGAACAAGTTCGGGGATATGCCAGATTTAGTGGGATTAGTTATGTAAATGGTCGGTGGAAAGAAGTTGGAACGGATGTTGGGGAGAGTTACAGTGAAGCAGGTAGGAACTACTCCAGATCTGGTATTTATCTCGGTATTGACTGGACATTTTAAAGGCTATAATCTAAAGGTGACTACTATCGTATTTCCGAAAAAACCAAAAAGAGGCTATAGGCTGAAGGTTTTGTAATATATTTGTGCTCTCCTTATTAGGTTTGGAAGCATGGATAAAATTGGAAAGCAGCCTGAATTATACCTAAGATTAAAAACAGCCTTTGTTCTCGGTGTTTTTATCATTGGATCTTTATTCCTCCATCCCATAGCTTTTCTAATGGTTTTTGGCTTGTTATTTTTCATGATAACGTATGAGTTCAATATCTTGAGGGCAGGATTCAGGGGTGTGCAAGGGAAATACAGATATTGGGTTAACTTTTTGAGCATTCTGGTCTATTCTGTTTTTTTTTATTTTTATTCCATTTCTTCTTTTCCTCACAATTTACCGGGCTTATTGCTTTTATTGGCACTTATGGGTAGCGCCTTGTCTGTTTTAGATATGCTAAAATGCAGCTTTGCATCCTTATTTCGATTGCCGGTTTGGTTGGTTAACTTGTTTTATCTGGGCTCACACTTTGCCATGTTGCCATTTCTTTTTTATCTATTACCGTCCCCAATGTGGATGTTGATATTTTTGATCATCATATGGTCGACGGACACTTTTGCTTATTTTACAGGGAAAAAATGGGGAAAAAAGAAATTGTATCCTTCTCTTTCGGCAGGAAAAACTGTAGTTGGTTTTATCGGAGGTTTATGTGGTGCTATTCTGGCGATGACTGTTTTTCATCAATACTTAGGGATTGATCTTAAAACTGCATTTGTTACCGGTTTGATTTTTGGGATATTGATCACTGCGGGCGATTTGGTGGAAAGCAGGTATAAGAGACTCGCTGGCGTAAAGGATTCAGGAATTAGCCTCCCGGGGCATGGTGGCTATTACGATCGCTTTGACGCTTTGGTTTTTTTGCTACCATATTTGGTTTTATTCATGTTGTATTTTTATTAAAAATTTGAAATAATGGCATTAATCCATAAGGAAGGATATCCAACATTGACCTTAGTTCTTTTATTTGTTGTCGTTTCCAATGTACTCCTTTTTATGTTTTACCCGGTAGTCTTGGTCTTTGGCTTAGTAGTTTCGTTCATTATCCTTGTTTTTTTTCTACAATTCTTCAGAAATCCGGTGAGGAGCATACCTCAGAGGGGCGAAGAACTAATTTATGCCCCTGCAGATGGTAAAGTAGTGGTCATTGAGAAAACTGTAGAGCAGGAATACTATAAAGAAGAGCGTATCCAGTTATCTATTTTTATGTCACCGGTCAATGTACATGTCAATCGCTCGCCAATTTCAGGTGTAGTTAAATTTTTCAAATACCACCCAGGGAAGTATTTGGTAGCCTGGCACCCCAAATCTTCCGAAGAAAATGAGCGAACCAGCATTGTAATTGAAGGGAGCAATGTAAACTTGTTGATGCGACAAATTGCAGGAATGGTAGCGCGACGGATCATTTTCTATCCAAAGGAAGGTGAGTCCGTTGATCAGGGGCAGGAAGTAGGTTTTATTAAATTTGGATCAAGAGTAGATCTGTTTTTGCCCATGACTACAGAAATCCTCGTACAACCAGGCGATATAGTTCGTGCTGCAGATACGGTGATAGCACGAGTTTAATAGATATAATTTTAATTTTGATAGAGAAACAAGTTCGCTGCGAAATTTCAATTATAATTCTCCCCATAAATGCTTAACATAAACTTCCAAATTCTCTTCATGAAAAAGAATATTTTCTTACCTTTGCGCTCGCGAGGATCATACGACCAGCTCCCTCTGAATCCCCCAGGGCAGAAATGCAGCAAGGGCAGGAGGTTGTAGCGGTGCGATATGATTCCTCGCTTTTTTATTTTTACCTTGTCCTTTTTTTTTTGATGGTTTGAAAAACCTACAACTTTCTAGCTTACTAATGATTCCCTCTCGTTTATATTTGTATTTTTGCACTTTATTCAACCAAGCTCAAACTTTTAGTTATGAAATTTTTTATTGATACAGCTAATCTCGATCAAATTCGTGAAGCCCAGGATTTGGGAATTCTTGATGGTGTGACAACAAACCCTTCGCTGATGGCCAAGGAGGGGATCAGTGGGAAACAAAATATTTTGAAGCACTATAAGACTATTTGTGATATTGTTCCTGGAGACGTGAGTGCAGAAGTAATTAGCACAGATTTTGATGGAATGATGAAAGAAGCTGGAGAGCTGGCAGAAATTGCACCCAATATCGTAGTTAAAATTCCAATGATAAAGGATGGAGTGAAAGCAATAGCAAAACTGACTGAGTTGGGAATCCCAACAAATTGTACACTTGTCTTTTCCGTTGGACAAGCCATTCTAGCTTCTAAGGCAGGTGCTACTTACGTTTCACCATTTATTGGTCGAATCGATGATATGAATTGGGATGGTATGCAATTAATTCGCGAAATTGCTGAAGTATACAGTATGCAGTTTTCTGATACTCAAATTTTGGCGGCATCCATTAGAAGTTCCAAAGCCATTGTGGAATCTGCTGCAGCAGGAGCTGATGTAGTAACTTGTCCACTCAATAGTATTTTGGGTTTGTTGAAGCATCCATTGACAGATATAGGACTAGCTCAGTTTCTTGCTGATCATAAGAAGGCCAATAAGTAACCAGATGCGTTATAGGCGATGTCTGGAATTGGTTCCTTTATTTTTTTGATAAGTTTTTTTTCTAATAGTAATAATAGGGGTTGAGACTTTGATTAAAAGCCAAAAATGAAATGGTTTTTAATTGACAGATAAGAAACTCACCAATCTTATATGCTTTCTCTAAAACTATATCTTCTGATTGATTTAGTATTTCTTATGATTATTGATTAGATTTGCCATTGGATAATGGAAACAAAGGTGGAAAACAACAACGTAATCAGTAATACTAAACCTCGAAGCAGCCATCAGTACTCACTGCTTTGGAATCCCTTTCCCCGGTACACTCAAAATAAAACACTTGTCCTCGGGATGCTTGTCCTCATTATTGGCAGTGTAAGTGCCATGGTTGGGAATGTTAGGTATCCAGGGGTTTTTACCTGGCAGTATGTAGATACTGTTGGTTGGATGGCAGCCTTTTTCGATCAATTGATTTGCCTTGCTGTAACTTTTGTTGTTTTTGTTGCTGCGGCTTTGTTTTCGGGATCTGAGAGAATTCGATATTGGAAATTAGTTGGCAGCATTATGATGGCTAGAGCCCCCATTGTTATTTTACCATTTCTCAATTTCAATGGTTGGTTATTGGAAGCCTCTGAGCAAATGGTTGATCTGAATATTGAGGGGAATGACTTACCGGAATTTATTGCCAGTATTTTACTTGTACTGGTCTCTATCGTATTGATAGTCTTTATGGTCTGGACGTTGTCTCTACTTTTTAATGCTTACAGGTCTTCAGCAAGATTAACTGGCGTGGGATCCCTAATTTCATTTATATTGGCAATGATCATCAGCCTGATCATTTCAGGTATATTGATTCCCGATAGCTATTTTTAAACTTAAGAGTAATTATCTTTCAATAAGCAATCGTACGGTTCTATCCGGCAAACCCGGAGAACTCACTCTCAAAAGATAAAGTCCTCTTGGCAACTCACTGAGACTGATTTTTTTTCTGCGTTCTGTAAAGGTTTCGGTATGAATTGCAGAACCCAGTAAATTGTGTATGCTTACTGTCTTTTGCTTGTTGTTTTCAGAATATATGTTAACGAAGTCGGATGTTGGATTGGGGTAAATTTTATAATCCGGTCTTCTATCCGTTTGTGTAATTGAGCTAATTGTATTTTCAGCTATCGAAGCATTATAAATGGTATTGTCTGCACCTTGAAGGAATGCAACAACTGCGATTTCACTTTCATCCCAGAAATCTTCAGCTTCAAATTCATAGCTAAAAAGCTGATTTGCCCCTGCATTGGATTGATAGACATGACCCATAACAGGGGTAAGTTGTTTCCGCACTACATTACTGTGATCTGTATAGCTAGAAATATTACCTGCAATCACCTTTTTTTCGACTACATATACCTGTAAAACAGTTTCCTGATAAGGTTCAAAAGATTCGTGCTGAATTATTTCAATGTCAGCAGAAAACCCATTCCCATCAGAACTTAGGTTGCTGCTGACTTCAATTTCGGTAGTTTTATTGATAAGGGGATTGATATTTGTTTCTGCGTTGTTCCAGACATTGTTCGGTGCCCTTTCCCCATTCAGATAAAGGGTAGGATTGCCGCTGATATTGTAGTGACCTACTCTTGCGTCATTGACTTCTTTTGCTTGTTGATGAAGGATGCAATTGCCCGGTGAAACGGTATAAAATGACAAAAACAATACCTGATCGCCATATTGCTCCATCTGAGTCATAAATCCGGGAACTCTGCTAGCACAGATTCCACAGCGGGTATTGGAAAATAATTCAGCTACTACAGTTTGTTGAACCTGTTGTGCGCTTAACTGCCAGCTATGAAGGCTGAGTGTAAAAATGAATAAAAATAAAAGGCTGAAATAAGTGTTTTTCATAGCTTTGACATTAACTCGATGCAAAGATAAGCCTAGCCTATTAAATCAAGGGTGTTTTTTAACAGAAAAAAACAAAAATTTTAAACTAAGGTGTTTTTTATGTGTGAGATACAAATTGAGATAATTTTTAATATCAGGAGCAGGGGAACTTGGGTGCTTCAATAATCTCTCTTCTCAAAATCCTCATTGTCTTTGTCAATCAGTCGTTTAATAAGTAAATAAACAAAAATAGCGATCTTCCCCATAAAGAAGATAAGAATTAAAACGGAGGAAATGAGAAGTATGTCAATCATTGGTCGGTCAGCTTTACCGCCGTTCCATAAGCCAGGATTTCAGATGCTCCTTGCATGATGGTGGAAGTGGTTATTCTCACCCCGATTACAGCATCCGCTCCCAATTGCTCTGCATCCTTAATCATACGGCTCAAGGCCTCCTCTCGTGCATGTGCCTGAAGTTTGGTATATTCACTGATCTCTCCTCCAATAAGCGTTTTGAAACCTGCGAAAAAATCTCTTCCTACATTTCTCGATCGTACAGTACTCCCTCTTACAATTCCTATAACCTGAGCTATTTCCCTTCCGGCTATTTGTTCCGTTGTTGTAGTTAACATAGTTTTTTGAAAGTAAAAATAGAAATATTTTAATAAATGGAGTAGGGGATGGGTTTGTGTTTTTTAATTTGATTTTAATGAATATATTCTCTCAATCCTTGTTATTCTGGAAATAGGTCTCTAAGTGAAATCATAAATCCGCAATCATAAATCATAAATCCCTTATCTTTGAACTACATTCTCATTTTTTCATTAATTGAAATATGGAATTTTTGATTGAATATTTTTCCGATATACCGGCATCCCACCGAACTGTAATTTTGCTGGGAGGATTGACCATATTCCTTTTGCTTGAAAATGCAGCTCCACTTTTCAGGTTGAAGTACCACAAATGGAAGCATTTAGGGATCAATATGTTTTTTACCCTGACGACCATTGTGGTGAATTTTGCTATGGCATTTTTACTTTTTATGGCTTCAGACTGGGCGGTGACCAATGAATTTGGGGTTTTATTCTGGTTGCCAATAAGTGGTTTGTGGATGGCATTAGTGGGGGTTATGTTGATGGATTTTATCTCCGCATGGCTGGCTCACTACTTGCAGCATAAGAGCAAATTTCTCTGGTTGCTACACCTGGTGCATCATTCCGATCAACAGGTGGATGTTACCACTGCGAATCGACATCATCCCTTTGAAAGTGTTTTTAGATTCAGTTTTACTTTACTTGCCGTAATCATAGTAGGCGCTCCACTTTGGATGGTTTTGCTCTATCAATCTCTCAGTGTAATCCTCAGTCAGTTCAATCACTCCAATATCAAAATGCCGGACTGGCTGGACAATATGCTGGTGTGGGTGATTTGTACACCTAATATGCATAGAGTTCATCACCATTATCGACAACCCTATACAGATAAAAACTTTGGCAATATCTTTTCTCTCTGGGATAGGATTTTCGGCACTTATGTTAAAGTGGATAACAAAAAGCTGGTCTACGGACTCGATACGTATATGGCAAAAGAAGAAGCTGATGATATCCGCACTCTCATGAAATTGCCGCTATTGGGTTATCGTCCTCCGGTTGTGTACGAAGAGGAGGAAGAGCTTTAATTTTTTTCGCTGCAAAAAGGGCAACGGCCAAGTTTAAGGTGGAAATTTTAAGGGATACTTTTCTCGTGAGGGTACATATTAGAATGAAGTGAGATGAGGAGAATGATCAGAAAGTTGAAGGTTTTTTTGTTAATTGGAATATGAAGAGACTATCACAAATAAATAAAAATTCCTTGTGCTGATCGTTTTCGAAGCCATAACTTGAATTACAATTGGTAACTGAAACCTCGTAATTGAAACATATTCTCTGTTAAATCATTTTCCGCCATTATCAGTTAAAACACTATTTTTGCATCAAATTGATTTAAATATGCTGAAGCACTTAGCTGTCAGAAACTACGCTATCATAGAAAAAGTGGATTTCTTCCCGGGAAAAGGCCTTAATGTCATTACGGGTGAAACGGGAGCCGGTAAATCTATTTTGCTGGGTGCTTTAGGATTAATCCTTGGTCAACGCGCCGATCACAGTGTATTAAAAGACAGGAGTAAAAAGGGAACTATAGAGGCGATCTTTGAAATCGGTGAGTACGGACTACAGCCTTTTTTTGCAGAAAGGGATCTCGATTATTCAGATGAATTGATCGTAAGAAGAGAAATACTACCGGCCGGAAAATCAAGAGCTTTCATTAATGACACTCCTGCCCGCATCACTGACCTACAGGATTTGTCGAGCTATTTGGTAGATTTGCATCAGCAATTTTCAGGATTGGATATTTACAGAAAAAACTATCAGTTAGAGCTGCTCGATGCCATGAGCCAAGATGGAGATTCTTTAAGCACCTATCAAAGCCTTTTTTCTTCATGGAAAAAAATACGAATCGAACTAGATGCTACATTGGAAAAAGAGGCTGAAGCCACAAAAGAATTTGACTTTTTAAGTTTTCAGTATGAGGAGCTGGAATCCGCAGATTTACAGGAAGATGAACTTACAGAGCTAGAGGATGAATTATCGTCATTAGAGAATTTTGAGGAAATCAAAGAAGCCTTCACTTCTCTTGAAAACGAACTGGAGGGTGAGCAATACGGTGTCAATGAACGCTTAAAAGAACTAGTGCGCAGACTTTCGCAAGTTGGGGATTTTAATCAGTCGTGTAAGGAGTTGGGTCAACGACTCGAATCAGTTCAAATAGAGCTGGAGGACATTTCCCGGGAAGCTGTAAACATCAACGATGGATTAGAATTTGAACCGGGAAGACTGGAATTAGTAAGGTCCAGAATTGATCTCTTGTACCGCTTACTCAAAAAGCATCAGTTGGAAGATACACTCGAACTGATCACCTTGCGAGACTCCATGAGCGAAAAACTGAAGGAGTATTCTTCTATGTCTGATAAAATAGCAAAACTTAAAGCCGAAGAGGAAAAGCTTAAAAAGCAGTTGACTACTGCCGGAGAAAAACTAACCAAAGTACGTAAAGAAGCTGCCGGCAATTTAGAGAAGCAGAGCATGCAGCGATTGGAGCAATTATCTATGCCGCACGCAAGGCTAAAAATTGATCTGAGTCCCTTTAACGATCCTACAGAAACAGGTCTGGATGAAGTGACTTTTCTTTTTTCCGCTAATAAAGGTATGGATTTCAAGGATTTGAAACAAGTGGCCTCAGGAGGTGAGGTCTCCAGATTAAACCTATCTATAAAGTCAGCTATAGCGGGAAAAATGCAGTTGCCGACATTGATATTTGATGAAATAGATTCAGGTGTAAGTGGAGATGTGGCGCTGAAAATGGGAAAAATCATGAAAACTACTGCCGGCAATCATCAGATTATCGTCATTACTCATTCTCCTCAAGTAGCTGCATGTGGTGAGCAGCACTTTTATATACACAAAACAACACAGGGAGAAAATACTATTACCAATTTAAAATCGCTTACTAAAGAAGAAAGAGTAAACCATATTGCTGTGATGTTGAGTTCGGATCCGCCATCAATTGCAGCAATTGAAAATGCAAAAGAATTAATCAACTTAAAATAAATTACCTCTATGTCTAACAATCTGTTAAAAGGAAAGAAAGGAATCATTTTTGGTGCACTTGATGAGCAATCTATTGCCTGGAAAGTAGCCGAACAATGCGTAGAACAAGGCGCTACCATTTCACTGACTAATGCACCGGTGGCATTGAGATTTGGAAAAATTCAGGAGTTAGGAGAAAAATTGAATGCCCCGGTAATTGCTGCCGATGCAACCAATATGGATGACCTGAATGCATTGATTGACCAATCACAAGAAGCCATGGGCGGTAAAATTGATTTTGTACTGCATTCAATTGGCATGTCTTTAAATGTTCGCAAAAAAAGAGAATACACCAACCTCAAGCACGACTGGATGCTAAAGACCTTGGATATTTCTGCAGTGTCTTTCCACAGGCTGATGCAGTGTTTATACGAAAAAGACGCCATGAATGATTGGGGTTCCATTCTTGCCCTTAGTTACATTGCAGCTCAAAGGGTCTTTCCTGACTATAATGAAATGGCTGAAGCCAAGGCACTTCTGGAGTCTTTCGCCCGTAGTTTTGGCTATCATTTTGGCGTAAAGAAAAAAGTGAGGGTAAATACCATTTCACAATCTCCGACCTGGACTACTGCCGGTAGTGGTGTGAAAGGATTTCAGCAGTTTTTTGATTATGCGGAAGAGATGTCGCCCTTGGGTAATGCCACCGCAGATGAGTGCGCTCAGTATTGTGCGATGATGTTCTCTGATTTTACCCGAAAAGTAACTATGCAGAACTTATTCCACGACGGCGGGTATTCTTTCATGGGAATCAATCCCAAAGTAATGGACGTAGAGTAATCCGATCCAAAAAAGTTTGATTTGAAATCATGTAAAAGCATCAGGGAAATTCCATTAGATTTTTCGATCCTCGGAAAGTCTCTGATGCTTTTTTTATTCATAGCCTTAGGAGCAATACAGATAGATGCGCAGCAGCGAAACCCTTTCCTGCCTGATGAACAACAAGGGTTTCCTGAGGAGGAAGGCCAAATGGATCAGGATACCATTCCAGAGCTTACGGGACGTCCTGTTTTTGAAGAACAGGACACGCAGTTCGTCAATTTTTATCTTTTCGATCAGCCATTCCGGCAGTACAACCAACTTGAATCCGGTTTCAAGGATCAGGAATTGCATTTTGATCCCATGAGGATGGGTCCCTGGGAGTATGCGAGGACAGGACATCTCGGCGGACCTGCACGCCCCATGATTTTAAAAATGGCGAACAATATTGGCTTTAGATCCGGAATAGATGATTACCGTCCCTATTTCAAAACCATTGAGAATCAGCGGCTACTTTATCAGCATCGACCTTACTCTATGTTGGTGTACACTCAGGGTAATGATCAGGACAAAAACAGAAGTTGGGCAGAATTCAGCAATAGTTTTGATGATGGTTTTGATTTTGGGATAGAATACCACCGGATCAATCATTTGGGAGAGTACAATCGGCAGCGCAATTTCCAGACTTTTATTTCCACCACCTTTGCACATCATTCGGAGGATGGGAATTGGCATAACTTTTTTTCTTTTATCTCCAATGCCATTTTAGCGAATGAAAATGGAGGACTTGCCGGTGACACTCTGCCCACAGGTGAATTTTTTGATCAGGATCGATCTCTTGCAGAGGTCGTTTTAAATAATGCAGAGTCAAGACAGCGGAGCCGCACTGCCTATTTTTCTAATTTCCGAAAAATAGGTGAGGCCGGTATCTTTGGGCTTCGATTACCATTTTACGCCAATCACTACATGTCTTTTGGCAACAGTTTTTATAAATATTCAGATAGGACTCCCCCTGTTGACTATTACGGATCTTTTCAGGAAACTGACAGGGGATTTAGGAGGTTTGTGGAGGTTGGGACTATTGAACAGAGGTTTGGAATCACCATAGGAAGCCTTTTTGACAGAGACCGGGTGCAGGTCAATAACTACCTGACCATAAACTTGCTTTGGCAGAGACATCGAGTGAGGTTTGACCCTGAGGAATTTACCGTCAGACAATTGTTTTTACAGGCCGAAATGGGAATCAGTCCCGGTGATTTTCTAACTATACGCGCTGATGGTCAATTGGGATTGGGTGATGACGGAGGTGATGCCATTGTGAATGCAGAATTGAGTCTGGAATTTGGGGATGGCATGCGCTTAACGGGAGAGGCAGGATTCCTGAGACGAGAAGCTTCTCTAATGGAAAGCCGATATCCAATCACTGAGGGTTTTGTCTATCAAAACTCCTTCCCAAAATTTACCCATTCGTATCTCGGGGGTGAGTTTCACTGGGAAAGATTCGGTTTGGTGGCAGGATTCCGACAGCACTTGCTTTTCAATCTGCCCTTTTTTAACGAACAATCACTACCTGAAATCCGGGACAATACACTGGCTGTTCCACAATTATTGGTAGAATTCAATCCTCTGCGATCCGGACCAATTATCCTCAACACTGCACTCGCCTGGCAACAACAGAACAGCAAAGAGTTGGCTTTGCCGGATTTTTATTTGAAACAGCGGGTAGCTGTGACGGCAGCGATTTTTGATGAGGCACTGGATTTTCAGGTGGGCGTGGATGCATTATTTATCAGTGGTTATGAAGCAATGACATACCGCCCCTGGTTGGGAGGATTTGCTGTCAGTGGCAACAGTATCGAGGGGCATTTCAGAGCAGACCCTTATCTGGCTATTCAGATACAATCTTTTCAGGCTATTTTGAGGTTTGAAAATATAGGATTTAACTTTACGGATAGGGTGGATTATCATTTTTTTCGCTATCCTCTTGCTGACTTTCAGGGTCGATTTACCATCAGGTGGCAGTTTAATGATTGATAAAGCTTTGAATTTTTCAATAAAAAATAAGCAGCATAGCTATACGGCAAAAATTAAAGCCTACTTGCATTGGTATAACAGAGCAAAAACCATTTACGATCTACATTCTCCTGCTGCCTATTCTTTGGGGCAATTATTTCTTAAATTGAGAAAAGGGGACAAAAAAAGCAAACTCAAACAACTTGAAGCCTTTGGGGATAAGAACATTGACCTTCTTTATCTAACCAAAAACGAATTGGTTGATTTTATGCAGAATGACCACTTCCAAGATTATGATAAAGACATACTAGTTTACACGGAGGATTTTCGATCCATTGCGAAACCGGAAGACTTCCTTAAAAAATTTCACCCCCAAAAAACTGTTTTAATTGAAGGGGCAAATCGATTGCTGCTCCACATCAAAGCTGAAAAAGGACAGCAGTTTTGTATTCCTTTGATTTCCTACAAGTGGAAGTTTTGGAGAGCTGGGTTTTTCTGATAACATTTGAATTGGGAACTTTTTTTCTTTTAAAATAATTATTTTTGCAAGGTGGGAGACACCATTGAGTCAGAATATTATAGGAAGTTTTAATCTTAAAACATAAGCTATGCAAAAATTCAAATGGTTAATTATCAGACTTGTGATTGCAGCATTAATCACTGCAGTCCTCACTGCTTTATTTTCGGAATATTTGCAATATATTGAAATTGCCTTTTTCTTTGTCATCGGCTTGATAATCGGGTTCGAGTTAAACTATGGAAAAACCTTAACAGGAAATAGACCTTTATCGATAAAGGTATTTATTGTCCTCGCACTGATTGCATTTTCTATTTTAGCAGCAATTACTTTTACTACATTGCAGTCCTATGCACTATTTCTTCCGGGTTTATTGGCAGGTCCACTTTTAAAGCAAGTATTGATGCCGGATAGGAAGGTTGATTTGTCAAAGGATGCCTGCAAGACTGGATGAAGTGCCTTAAATTCTTACGCAGTCAGGTCTTCTACAAATTCCCTTCTTTTCCTTTTGAAAGAATTACCACGGGGGGCAGGAAGTAAACGGAGGCTTTATGGAATAGATTTTAAAGTTCGGATTAGCTCTGTCATTTCTTTGACTTGATCAATTTCCATTGTTTTTCAAAAAAAACAATTTGAGTAAGAAAAACTTCAAACCCTACCTAAGTATCAAACTCATTTTTCCATTCCTCCATTCCTCCGACCAGATTGTGGACATTTTCAAAACCGAAATTTTGCATGAGGTGTTGTGCCATTCCTGAGCGATTGCCCGACCGACAATAGACAACTACCTCATTATTTTTGAATTCTTCCAGCTCGTATAACTTACCGGACAATTCACCCAGAGGTATCAGGCGACCTCCTATATTGTATTCCTCGTGCTCATAAGGTTCTCTTACATCAATAAGGACAATATCTTCTTTTTTATCCAGTCTCTCTTTTAGCCCTTTTACAGTTATTTCGCTCATTTCTATTGTTTTAAAAATCTTGCAGTTTTTCTCACACCATTTTCACTGCTTACTACAA
>RECS01000043.1 GCA_007693915.1 Saprospirales bacterium
AATTACGAATTACGAATTACGAATTACGAATTATGAATTAGGAAATTGGAATTAACAATTATCAGAATGGTTTAATAGCTGGATTTTAATTTACCATTCTGGAAGGTACATAGAAGCTGAGGGACTAAAGACGAAACACAGGGAGTGCGAAAGTGTTCCCTGTTTTTTATTTATGTCTCAATTGATTGAATCTCGTATCATAATCCGAAGCAGGCTTTTCTATTGAAAATTTGTTTACGTACTGTTTCATCTCTTCCGGTATTGGTGCAGTGCTTTGGGTGGCAAGACTAAAACTGACAAACTTACTCCACATAAAAGCCTTTGGTTTTTCGGACATATCGAGCATTTGGAATTCTACCAATATCCATTTTTCAGAATGATCAATAATTGCTGAGATGATTTCCACTTCCTCATTCATCATTGCCGGATTCAGATAGGATATTTGATGTGTACCTGCCAATAGCACCCATTGATATTTTGACGCCAATAGTGCCATGTCGAGATTGTAGTAATCCCTTACCTGATCTTCTCTGGCTTCGAGAAAATAATGTAAATAATTGAGGTTGAAAAGGTGTCCCATTGGATCACAATCGCTGAATCTAATATACCTCTTAGTTCTGAGGATTTTTTTCTCTTCCATCTTTGTAAGTTTATCTAAACAAAAATCAAGTTCCGCAAAAGGTTTGATAATGATCGTCCCCTCCTTCAGGTGCCTTTCCATAAGTATTGTCCAAAGGTAATTCTTTGTAAGGGTTTTTTAATGTCTCCAGAAGATTCTCCATAGGCTGAGGGTTGTTTTCAAAGGCAGCCTGATCCAATACCTCTTCTACCAGATGATTTCTAGGTATGACTGATGGATTTGATTCCCTCATTAGTTCATAGGGAGTGCCTTCTGTCTTTATTCTTTTTATCCAATTCATTTCCCACCTTTTGAATTCATCAATATTAAGCAGCTCCTCAGTCGGCTGTTGATAGCTTAGATACCTGAAAGTGTTGGTATAATCCATTTCATTGTTTTTCATACAATTCAGCAACTGATTGATCATGTTCTTATCTTCAGAGGTCGGTTTTGCTATTCCTATCTTTTGGGCCATCATCTGATAAAACTTTTCCTCATATAGTCCGGAAAAGGAATTGATGACCTCTTTGATTTTTGCAATAGCTGTTTCTTCATTATCGTCAATGATCGGTATCAATGCTCCTGCCAATGCTGCGATATTCCATTGAATGATACGAGCTTGATTGCCAAAAGCGTACCTTCCATTTCGATCAATAGAACTAAAAACCGTATTTGGATGGTAATTATTCATAAAAGCACATGGACCGTAATCAATGGTTTCAGCAGTAAGGCTTGTATTATCGGTATTCATCACACCATGAATAAAACCTACTCGCATCCAATTGACAACAAGCTCTGTTTGTAATTCCAACACTTTTTTAAGTAATTCGAGTGGTGGGTTGGCTGTCCCTGCTAATTCCGGATATTGTCTGGTGATGACGTAATTACAAAATTGATTGAGATCTTTTGTAGTCAGGAAATTCCTTATAAATTCAACTGTTCCAATTCTAATGTGACTTTTTGCGACCCTGCAGAGAATGGCTCCTTTATGGAGTGCCTCCCTTTTTACAGATTGGCCGGTAAGGCTTACAGCCAGGGATCGCGAAGTCGGGATGCCGAGATGATAAATACTTTCACTGATCAGATATTCTCTCAGCATGGACTTCAAGGTAGCTCTTCCATCACCTCCTCTGGAATAAGGAGTTCGCCCCGACCCCTTTAATTGAATATCCCACCTTCGACCTTGGTCATCCAGATGCTCGCCCATTAATATGGCTCTGCCATCCCCAAGCATAGTAAAGTGTCCGAATTGATGCCCTGCGTATGCCTGTGCTATTGGGTGGGCGCCTACCGGAAGTTGATTGCCTGAAAAAAGTGAAGCTAAGTGCTTTTTGCTGAAGTCAGAAAAATCGAGACTTAATTCCTCTGCGAGTCTTTTATTGAAAAATAAAATGGAGGGATCATTTACTTTTATTGGCTCCAATTCAGTAAAAAGGAGGTTATTTAGTCGCGCATAACTGTTGTCAAAATTCCAACCGGCATCCGGAAGTTTGTTTTCGATTGTATTCATTTTTTATTTGTGTTCCCCATAAAAGTAACTTAACCCATCAAAACGATATTAGTTTTTTTTTGTTGATAAGGTTTTTCGGTATAGATGCATTTATATGTTAAAATGGAATTAATTACACAGCAATTTTACTTTAAAGATCTTGTAATCGTTAATTTTGATGTTTGTTTAAACGAAACGGATGTATTCTAAATATTTTTTTTCTTTAATAACCCTATTGGTATTTTTCCATTTTGTTGGTTCATCGCAAACAGGCATTATTAGAGGGGAGGTTTTTGATGAAGAAACCGGCGAACCCATTATGTTTGGAAATGTTTTTGTGGTTGAATTGGGTACCGGTGTCAACACTGATGTTAATGGATTTTTCACTATTCCAAGTGTCCCTGAAGGTGAGTATCGTTTGGTGGCAACTTATTTGGGATATGACAGCACATCAACTACCGTTGTTCTCAGAAGAGGGGATGTGCAGTTTGTCAGGATATTTCTTCAGTCCTCCGGAGTTACTCTAACTGAAGTGGATGTCTCCGCAAGAAGAGAACAGGCGAGATCTGATGTGCAGGTGAGCAGGGTGAGTATTTCCCCAAGAGAATTGCGATCCCTTCCGGCCACTGGTGGTGATCCGGATTTAGCCCAGTATCTGCCTGTTTTACCAGGTGTGATTTTTTCAGGTGATCAAGGTGGACAGCTTTACATCCGAGGTGGCTCACCCGTTCAGAATCGCGTACTCCTTGATGGTATGACCATATATAATCCATTTCATTCCATTGGATTTTACAGCGTATTTGATACTGAGACTATTCAAAATGTAGATGTTTACACTGGTGGTTTTGGTGCTGAATACGGAGGTCGTATGTCTGCAGTAATTGACATAACAACAAGAGATGGTAATATGAGAAGGCACGGAGGCTTTGTATCTGTAAGTCCTTTTCAATCCAGGGCACTTCTCGAAGGACCTATATTAAGAATGGACGAAGGTAATCGTGGTGGTGCAATATCTTATATGATATCTGCCAAGACCTCTTATCTTGACCAAACCTCCAAGTCTCTTTATTCCTATGCATCTGATTCGCTTGGTTTACCTTTCTCTTTTAATGATATTTATGGAAAAGTAACTTTTCTAGGGGCTACCGGATCAAAGGTTTCCTTGTTTGGTTTTAGTCATAACGACAAAGTAGATTACACTGGAATAGCTTCTATTGGTTGGAATTCATATGGTGGAGGTGGAACCATGAGAATAGTACCGTCTAATTCAAGTGTAATTATTGGTGCAACAGTTGCTTTTTCACGTTATGAATTAGAAATGGTCGAAGCTAATGAGGGACCGCGTTTTAATGCGATCAGCGGCTTTGATATAGGACTTGATTTTAGTTACTTTGGGGCCAACAGTGAACTTAAATACGGTTTCAATATACATGGTTTAAGTACAGAATTTAGTTTTAGGAATTTTGTTGGATTTACCTTTTCTCAGGAGACTAACAATACAGAAGTATCCGGATTTTTGAACTTAAAACAGAAGTGGGGAGATGCCATTATTGAGCCGGGTATTCGCCTACATTATTACGCTTCACTCAATAGGATGAGTTTTGAGCCGAGACTGGGTGCAAAGTGGAACCTTACAGATAATTTTCGTTTGAAAGCAGCTGCTGGAATATATTCTCAAAATTTAATTAGTACGGTTAATGACAGGGATATTGTTAATTTATTCAATGGTTATTTGTCCGCAACAGGAGAAACTATATTTGAACCCGGATCGACATCTGATTTGGTGGACAGCAGGCTGCAGACAGCTTATCATATTGGTGGTGGCTTTGAACTAGATTTATTTGATAATCTGATAGAGATTAATTTCGAACCATATTACAAAAGGTACAATATGATCATCAATATAAACCGAAACAAGCTAAGGAGAAGCGACCCGAATTATATTGCTGAGACCGGTGATGCATATGGAATTGATTTCTTTGCACGCTACGATAGAAACAATCTTTATTTATGGGCGACTTATTCCCTTTCTTATGTGGATAGAGATGATGGTTTTCAAACTTATCCCACTAATTTTGATCGCAGACATAATGTCAACTTTTTGGCTACCTATAAATTTGGGAAGGATCGAAACTGGGAGATAGGTGGACGTTGGAATTTGGGTTCAGGTTTCCCTTTTACTCAAATAAGGGGGTATTTCGGCAATTTTCCGTTTTTTGATCCTAATGATCTGGATTATACCACCGGTAACCCGGATGTACGCCCGCTTTTTGATGAAAACTTAAATCAGGGGCGTTTGCCATATTATCATAGATTGGATATGTCATTAAAGCGATTTATTGAATTGGGTCGGCATACTGAGCTTGAATTGACTGCTAGTGTAACCAATGTTTATAATCGTAAAAATATCTTTTATTACGATGTGCTGGAATTAGAGCGAGTAGATCAGCTGCCAATATTGCCAAGTTTGGCAGCTAAGTTTAGTTTTTAATGCTGGGAGACTCAAATCAATGAGTTATTTACCTCAAATTAGCCCGATTGTAATTCTGTTTATTTTTTAGCTTTAATATTTTCGGGAATTCTCTACCTTTGGGATGATTTAGTTATAATTTTTCATTACTACAATTTACAAATCGTTATGAAATACGAATTAGATAAAAAGGAAAAGCTTGCAGTGTTTAAGGTTAATGAAGAGAATATCAATTCTACTTTAGCACCCCAATTAAAAAGTGAATTTATTTTTCTGCATAATGAGGGGGTGCCCAATCTGGTATTGGATCTTTCAAGTGTCAAGTATATAGATAGTTCTGGTTTGAGCTCTATTTTAACAGCCAACAGACTGTGGAAGCAAAGTGGTTCTTTTGTAGTTACCGGAATCGTTAATGACCACGTTAGAAAAATTATTCAGATTTCCAGACTCAATAGTATCTTAACGATAATTCCCACTGTGGAGGAAGCGGTCGAGTTGGTAATGATGGAAGAAATAGAGCGCGAACTCCTAAATGAAGGTGAAGATGAATAGTTAGCTTTGCTTCACTATGGAATATCGTGTATTAATTCTTGGGAGTAATTCCGCATTGCCGGCTTACGGTAGGCATCCTTCAGCTCAATATCTGAGATTTGGAGGGCACAACTTTTTACTGGATTGTGGTGAAGGTACACAGATTCAAATGCAAAGATTCAGGGCAAAAGGTAGGAAATTAAGCCATGTTTTTATTACTCATCTTCACGGAGATCATTTTTTTGGGATTTTTGGTTTATTGCAGTCTTTCAATTTACTGAACAGAACTGAAGCCCTTAGTATTTTTGGACCTCCGGGGATCAAGGATTTAATTTATCGTATTTTACAGTTAAGTGGTAATCCACTGCAATATCCGTGCGAGATAAATGAAATAGAAGCCAAGGAAAGGACTTTACTATATGATGCTGAAAACACCAGTGTTTATGCTTTCCCGTTAAAACATCGAGTACCCTGTAATGGCTTTATTTTTGCTGAGAAAAGGCCATCCGTCAGTCTATGTAAAGATAAACTTGAAGAATATGGTGTTCATCCGCATTTAAGAGAATCGTTGAGAAGAGGAGAGGATTATCGGAATGAGGAGGGTGAGGTTATCCCTGCTGAATTGTTTTATAAGAAGATGGCTGATCCCAGAGTATATGCTTATTGTTCTGATACCATGCCATTCCCTGAATTAATTACTTATCTTGAAGGGGTCACGACCTTGTACCATGAAGCCACCTTTCTAAATACAGAAAAGGCCAGAGCAGAAGAGACCGGACACAGTACTGCTAAACAGGCAGCTGAGGCAGCCCTCAATTCATCTGCTAAAAAGCTGATCATAGGTCATTTTAGTTCGCGCTACAGGGATTTTGGTCCTTTGGTTAAAGAAGCAAAAGAAACTTTTTCCTCTACTTATGCTGCTGTTGAAGGCAGGTGGATGGATTTGGTTTGAGTCCAACGCAGTTTTTTAAATTAATTAGTAATGAAGTTTTGTTTAGAAATATAAAAAAGTGCTATCTTTGCACCTCAATTTGAAAAAATGATCTCGTAGCTCAGCTGGTAGAGCATTTGACTTTTAATCAAAGGGTCCTGGGTTCGAGCCCCAGCGAGATCAC
>RECS01000076.1 GCA_007693915.1 Saprospirales bacterium
TTTTGAGCCCAATACTATCTAAATGGTTTCAAGTAAAGGCTGATGAAGTTCCCACTTTCATTCAGATGCTGGGTCATTCTTTTTTTAATTCCCTCGGAATTGCATTTTCCTTCACTGCCATTAATGTGTTGTTGATAGATCGTCATGGTATAGAAATCTTGCCTTATATATATCTTGTGGGTGGATTATTGGTTTTCCTGATTGGCCGATTGTATGCTTACTTTGAAGCCAAACTTCCTTCTACTCAGCTATTTTCCATTGTATTAGTTTTTTGTATCATTTGGACATTGATGACAAGAGGGCTTCTAAGTATTGGAGATAATGTTTTGATTTTGGGGGTGTTGTACTGCCTATATCTGGCTATTTATCAATTGATTAATCTGGAATTCTGGGGAGCCGCCGCGCTTATTTATGACGTAAGACAGAGTAAACGATTATTTGGCTTACTTTCATCCGGAGAGTCTGTAGCCAAAATGGGAGGATATTTTCTAACGCCTTTTATTGTTAGTTTCCTCTCCCTGTCTGATCTGCTCTTTTTTGCTGCTGCATCTTTTGGAATTTCCTTCTTCTTTTTATTCCAGTTGTCTAGATTAAATACCGATTCACTCAAAGTTGAACACCATCATCACCATCACACTTCCGAAAATTGGTTAAAAAAAATAAAAAAGTGGTTACCCTCTAAATCTTTGTCTTTCCTCCAACTCACTTCATATTTTGCACTTTTTTCCGCTCTGGTTTATTATCTGGTTCATTATTCCTTTTTGAATAGAGTGGAGGACAGTTTTGACGATGTTGAACAATTGGCTTTTTTCTTCGGTCTTTTTTTTGGATTTGGTAAATTCCTCAACTTGTTTATTAAAACCTTTTTATTTAGCCGTTTTTTTAATACCCTAAAGATCGGCTACCTTGTACTTGCATTTCCTTTCCTTATTGCACTGATTTCCGCTATTGGTTTTTTTGGTCAATTTTTTGTTGATGATTCTCTACTCCTCTTTTTGATTATTTTTGGATCAATAATGCTGTTAGACGAGGTCTTGCGTTCTTCTGTTTACATGCCATCATTTTTTGTTCTTTTTCAGCCACTTCCCAAACATCAACGTCTTGAAGGACATACTTTTGCCAAAGGGTTTATGGAGCCCATTGGCATGGGAATTGCCGGGATTATTATGGTTGGGATGATTGCTCTGAATGTATTTACACTTTCGTCCGTAATCTTTTTTCTGTTCCTTGCAGCTATTCTTTGGTTTGGTTTTGGTTGGTTCATTAAGCAGAAATATGAAGAGATAATTCAGTTTTTATTAAAAAACAGATTGTTATCCGGTAATCAAAACTTTTTGTCCGCAATAGGTAATTCTACTTTGAAAAAACAGGGACTTGCTATCTCTGATGATCCAGTTTCTATTCTCTACCGATTAAAAATTGGTGGTAAAGATATCCAAAGGTCTGAACGCTCAGTTTTAATTAAAAACCTCTTAGCTTCAGAAAATGTGTTGATCCTTTCTGGTTCGCTTGAACTAATCCAGACTTATGAACATCGTGAATTTCTTTCTGATGTTTTTAATTTGATAAAACACAGTAATGCTGACATTTCTAAAAAGGCCGTTTTTACTTACTGCTATTTTACACATGATGATGCTTTGATAAAGATTGACGAACTGATTGAATCATCTGATTCTTTTCATAAGGAATTTGTTTTAGCTGCTGTGCTCCGCTATTCAGGAATATATGGGGCTATCCGATTTGGTAGAAACCTCACTGATTTATTGGATTCTAATTCACCTTCCGATAGAGCTTCAGCTGCCCGCATCATTGGGCTTACCGGTAGAATAGATTATTACCACCCATTGATAAAATTGCTTGGAGATGCTGATAAAGAAGTAAGAAAACAAGCTGTACTCGCTGCATCAAAAGTTAAAAATCCCAGACTTATTGAAGATGTCCTCAAAATATATATGAAAGCTGATTTTCTTAGGTTTTCTTCTATAACACTTGAAGCTCTTGGTTCCGATGTGGTAAATTACGTAAAAGAGGAACTAGGTAAGTCTTTGCCTAAACAAACCAGAATCCGCTTAATAAACCTCTTAGGTCGAATACCCTCAGAAAAATCTGCTGTAATTATTCAAAACAATCTTAATGAAAAAGATTTTGAATTGAGAAATGCTGCTTTAGATGCAGCTTTTAAAACTGAAAAACTTGGCAATAGAAGTATTCTTACGCAAATTGTAGAAAAGTTGTTCAGTGATGAATTTTCTCTCTTTTCAAAAATCATTCAATTAACCGCAGTAACGGAACCCCATTTGCAGTTAGCACTCAAAAATGAGTTAAAAAATCTAAAACTTCGTATGCTTAACTTGATGGGGCTAATCTATAATAAGAGTATCATTCAAAAGGCAAGGGACAATATGCGCTTTAATGATGAACACTTAAAGGGCAATGTTTTGGAAATGCTTGAGAACGAACTTAGACTCAAACACAGTAGAAAACTGACCAAGGTTTTGGAATTCAATGAAAGCGAATTATTTGTCACTAATCGGAATTCACAAATTTCTATAGAAACTTTTGCTCAATTTGTTTTGGCCGGAGAAAAAATTAAAGTTTCAGAATGGACTTTGGCAATGCTATTCCGGTGTTGTAAATCTAAAGGTCATATTTTTAAGCAAGATGAATTGGATATCTTAAAATCAATTGAATCGGATATTATCATACAAGAGCTAAACAGAAGTTAAAAAATGAACTATGGAATTTTTAGTCGATAAAGTTTTTTCTCTAAAATCAGTGCCAATTTTTGAAAGTCTGCCCGAATCTGCATTGCTTGATGTCGCCAGGATCATGAGTTATACTGCCTATAAAAAGGATGAGGTCTTTATCCGAAAGGGAGATGTTGCTGAAGATATGTATATCATCAAAAAGGGAAAAGTTGCAGTGGTTGACGGAGAACTAATTTTGGCGACCCTGAGTGAAAATGAAATAGTAGGTGAGTTGGCAATTCTGGCCCCTATAAAAAGAACTGCAACGGTTAAAGCATTGTCAGATGTTATTCTTTACAGGATAGAAAGAGAATACTTCCTCGATCTGCTGTACGAAAAACCCGAAATGATGAGTGATCTTATCGAAGTCCTGATAAATAGAATCATGTTCCTGAACACTGAACTAAAAAAGTATCAGACGCTTTTGAAGAAACGCTAAAGTATTTGAGAGCACTCTAAAAATCTTTTCGTTATGAATGCTAAACTTTCGCCATTAACTCTTTTAGGAACCTCGCCTTAGCAGGTGCTCTGAATTCTCTTGCCCAATCAGTATGATAATTGTGGGTATTCAAAAAATTAACTTGGATCTCATTCCATTTTTTGCGGTCATCTAACCCTACGAAGTGCTTTAATTCCTCAAATAGTGTTTCTGCTATAGGGTAAAAATCGTCTCTGCCCAAATAATCTAGATCAGCATCGCAAATGATCTGTTCCAGAAAGTTTTGAGGTTGCTGGGGTACTTTTGTAGCAAGGATTAATCCTTCCACTACCTTAATTTGAGATGCATTATAACCAAAATAGGGCATTGCTTCTTTCGCAATTTCAACTCCTTTTTCTTCGTGCTGACTATAGGTTTCTAAGAACCCAATGTCGTGTATTACTGCGCCAATTCTCAGTAGTTCTGCTTCATCTTCTCTTATATTGTATCTCTCTATGTAGCTCTCACATGCTTCTAATACATCAAGTGTATGATGCAGTCCATGGTAAGTTAGCTGTGGTGATAATTCCCGGTCTAGCTTATCGAGAAAATACTTTTTTAAGGCACTAAATTTCATTTTTTCATAAGGCTTAAAAAGCAAATATAAAATTAATTATTAATAAGTTTCCTACTTTTGTAAAAATTTATAAACGAGCCCAGTCCGTAAACACCTTTCGTCATGAAAATGAGCAAAAAATTCAAGATCGAAGATGAACGAACGATCCCGAAGGTGACTGACCGATCTCGAAGAGTGAACGAACGATCTCGAAGAGTGAAGGTTCGGGGAACCTTCAAGAGAGAGAACCGCGAAGCGGGCGGGTTGCCCGCAGGCTTAACCATCTCGTCCCAAAAGACGAGACGTTGAGGACAGATTTTTCCAGATGACGCAGATATTGACTTTTGCAGCAATTTGTAATAGAAAGGGGTTTTCGGACCGGGCTCATAGTTGAGCCCATGGCTGCTGATTAATAGAAAAATAGTTTCGACACCTACCTTCTTACGCTTTAACCCTTTATAGGATCTATGTAATTTAGGAATAATCAAACTAAACTTACCTATTTGCTAAAATCTATGCTTTTCTTGGGTTTATAAAAAAAGTATTTTATATTTGGGCGAACCAATAAATTACCTAGTCATGAAAAAGCTTTTTTCACTACTCTCAGTTTTGTTTGTTTTTGCCACTTTTACGGTAGCTCAAACTTCACTTCCACTTCATCCCGATCTGATTAAGGGACAGTTGGACAATGGTTTTACCTACTACATAATGAAAAATGAAATGCCCAAAGACATTGTATCCATCCGCTTGGTCACCAAAGTGGGTTCCATTCTTGAGGAAGAGCACGAAAGGGGTGTTGCGCACTTTGTGGAACATATGGCATTTAATGGTACAGAGAATTTTCCCGGAAATAGCCTGATTGATTATCTTGAAACAAAGGGGGTAACTTTTGGTAGGGACCTCAATGCGTTTGTGAGTTTTGAACAAACAGTATATATGATGGATGTGCGCTCAGATGACCCCGATATGCTAGATAGCATTATGCTCATACTAGAAGACTGGACCGGTAGATTGGTATTTGACCCAGATGAGGTGGCTGATGAAATCGGGGTAATATCTGCTGAATACAGAGGTCGACTCGGAGCCAATGACAGAATGATGAATGAAACCTTTCCGGTTGAGTATATGGGATCAATGTATGCTGAAAGACTTCCCATAGGAAAACTGGAAGTCATTGAATCTATGGAAAGAGAGACTCTGGTTGAATTTTATCGAAAGTGGTACCGTCCAGACTTGATGGCTTTGGTAGTTGTGGGGGATGTCGATACAGAATTCATTGAGAGTGAGATACAGCGTCGTTTTGAGTTTTTAACTACCCCTGACGATGCACCCGAGAGACGACAGGAGCAACTTCCGTTAGAAACTGGAGTGGCAGCAGTGGTTGCCACCGATGCGGAGGCGACTTCTACAAGGGCTCGTTTGTTTTACAGACATGAAAGGGAGAATATCAATACCGTGGAAAATTATCGAACAGCAGTTTTGAGAAGCCTTTTTACCAATATGATGAGAGAGCGACTTAGTGACTACACCAGATTGGGGGATCCACCTTTTAATTTTGCTTTTTCAAGTTATGGTCCTTCCATTGGAAATATTGATGTTTTTAGCAATACCGTTGTTATGGCTCCAGACAAAGTCGCTGAAGCCATTTCTGTAGCGGCCTTGGAAAATAGAAGAGCACAACTCCATGGTTTTTCCGAAACAGAACTAAATACTGCCAGAGCGTCTATCAGAACCAACTTGGAAAGGGCAGTTCTGGAAAGAGATCAACAACAATCCAGAATGCACAGTAGCCGATTGATGTCAAGATTCCTGAATCAAAGCCCATTCCTCAGCCCTGAACAACAAAAAGAACTGACAATGATGTATCTGGATGATATCTCTCTGGAAGACTTGAATGAGGCAGTAGGAAGTTGGATTAGACCTGATGACTGGATTCTCAGCGTAATGGCACCTGAAATTGAGGGTATTGATATACCTTCAGAAGAAGAACTTATCGCTATGGTAAAAGAAATAATGGCTTCTTTTCCAGAACCACTTGAAGAAGGCGAAGTTCCCGAAAACCTGATTGATGTAATTCCCGATCCCGCCCCAATTGTCTCAACTGGCAAAAATGAAGCTATGGATATCCATTATTGGACATTTGAGAACGGAGCAACTGTCTATTTTAAGAAAACAGATTTTAGAAGTGATGAAATTCAAATGCGAGCATCAAGACCGGGAGGGCGCTCAGTTCTGGATATAGAGGATTTGAATAATGCTAGTTTGGCTACCGGTACTGTAATGAATTCTGGTTTGGGACCCTGGACCAGATCGCAGCTTCAACGTTTTAATGCTGATAAAGTGATGAAT
>RECS01000027.1 GCA_007693915.1 Saprospirales bacterium
GCTCATGGCTATTTTGAAATCGATTATTCGCTGAATAGCCTTCAACAAGCTTCACAGTGGCTGATCGAAAATGTGATTAAAGACCACGACGGAGTCGAACCTTTAATTGTTGCGACTAATGATAGGAGAACTTCTCTACACTATTTTAGAGATTATTTAGATATGGTAAAGGTGGTTTATACAAGGTATTATGAAAAAAGTATGGCGGATTGGGATTACGCCACATTTTACGGTTCCCTAATTCACCCCTATCAAATTAGGGAAGGATTATGGCCTCCGGAAGGGACTGTGCATAATGTGATGGTTGATGGTGTTCCAGTAGGTGTAGTGGTAAAGAGGTTGTCAAAAGACGACTTAAGGGCTTATGAAGCTTTTGATGAAGGGGATTTGGAAGCGGCATTTAATTACATTATCGATTATATTGCTGTAAACCCATTCAATGAGGAAATGTGGACACTTTTATCACAGGTACAATCTCAGATTGGACAAAGGGATGAGGCAGTTCAATCAGCAAGACAGGCTTTGGAGTTGATGCCAGGTAGTGGGCAGGCATTGTTGATACTCGTACAGCACTATTTTAATGAAGGAGATTATTATAAAACCCTTGAAATTGCCAGAGAATTGACTTATAATGCGTCTAATCACTTTGCTGGTTTTTATTATAAAGCATTAGCATTGAGGAGCTTAAACCGAATCTCGGAAGCCATTGAGGCAGCAGAAAGTACTTTAATGAGAAATCAGTCTTTTAGACCTGCTTACCAGCTTTTAGCCGATTGTTATCTGCAATTAGGGGATCGAGATATGGCTGAACGCATTCTACAAATTATGGAGCAACGAACAAATTAATGCAGTATATCAGAAATAATCCAGGCTAATATTTTATAAATTGCTGTACACATCTGGAGTTGTTATCACCCAATTTTAACAAATATACTCCAGCAGGCAGATCAACTAAGTTAATTGTTTGGATACCTGCAGTTGATTGGAATTGTCTGACTATAGAGCCCCTACTATCTATTACTTGGATTTTCTTAAAGTCATCGGTATAGAAAAACACCTGATCTTTGACGGGATTAGGGAATAGCTTTAGACAAGAACTACCATCTTCGGCCTCTCTGAAAAATATGTAAATATTATCCAGCCTGATCTCAGCCAATTCGTTTGCAGTCTCTTCGTCGGTTTTGTTAAATAACCATATCAATTGCAGGTATTCTTGTCCCATTAGAAAGGACGGTAGTTCGAAAAAATGTACCTTTTCACCTCTATCCAACTCCTTGGGACGGTAAATTACTTCCTGCCCGTCAATGATTAAAGGTTTTAAATCTGCTCCTGCCTCAGTTCTGTGGAACATTTGCATTTGCCCTCCGTGAATTAAATTTTCAGCTACAAAAGTCATACTGAGGTTATTTACTCCAGTAGTGTTCAATGCCAACAACACTCCTGAATAACTACCTTCTTCCATCAGAAAAGAAAGCCCGTCGTTTTTCAATCCTCTGGTAGCATTAGTAGGTATTAATTCATATGGCATTAAGTTGGTATCCGGAAAATATTGATGGGGGTAGGCTTTTTCATTGTTACTAGCTTCTAAAGGCTTACTGTATTCAATAAACAACATTCCTTCCGGATATTCCATAAACCCTTTTCCTGAACTCCATTCACCAAAAAAGTATTCTCCATTTTCAGCCACTACAGCTTTGGGGTGAACGACTACTGTAAAAGTATCCACCTTTTGTGGTGTGAGCCAGTCATAAGCCTGCACTATTACATTGATAGCACCTGTTTGAAGTGGATTTATAATAAGCCTATCACGATCTTGTTCTATCTCTGCAATGAATTCCCTGTCTACAAATACCTCATAATTAATTCGACTATCTCCACCATGCTGAAAATAGTTGGCGAGCTCAATTGTTTTGAAACCCTGGTCGGCGATTATATGCAGGTCTGGTATGGGTTCTGATTGTATGCCGGGTATGTTTTCATCAATGGGGAAGCCCAATACGGAGATATTGTTGAAAGTTATTCGGTCCCCTTCATCTACGGTTGGGGTTTCCACGATAAAGTTTACATTCATTCGAACTGCTTCGAGATTGTTGATTTCCTCTACTCTGCTTAGGTCTCTGTGGTAAAGTAAATACGAATCAGAAACATAAAATGTATCCGTTGAAAAATTTACAGCCTCCCAGACCCCTGAGACGTTCAGCTTTTCCCATTCAAAGATCAAAGCTTCTACAGCATTCTCATTCATTACTGCTAAAGCAACTTCAATATTCCGAAAACCTTTAGTTGAGAATTCAAAACTCATTTGATTTACACCGGCATTGCCTTCAAATGGCTGTTTAATTTGCAAACCCCGCATATTCGCATTGGTAAACTCTCGCCCAAGGTTAGCTTCCGGAAAGTAATTCAAACTAGTGGGTTGATTTCTCCTCTCCATAGAGGCTTTTCTCCACGAGGGATGTCCGGAAGAAAAGGGATAACCCGCAAGACAGGATTGGTAATTGATTTCTGCAAACTTACCTTTGGAATAGGTTGCCTCTACATAGGTCAAAGGAGTGTTATTGGGTAAATCATTGTCAAAAACCCAATAGTAAATGATCTCCGCTTCTGGCCTTCCTGTAGAATAAAAATGAGCCGTAGCCGATAAAGTTGATTGCAGATTTACTACTTGTTTAGCATTCAGGGAATCAGCTAGCCCTTCCCAATGACTGAATTCAAATCCTTCAAAGGGAATTGCTTCAAGTTCTATGGGTATTTCACTCAGGTAGATTCCCTGCCATGGATATACGGGAGATTTTATTCCTGCTGTCTCTTCAATCAAATCAATAGTATTCACTCTGATGAAGCCCATTTTTTCATCAGATACATTTAGGTTGATCAGACGATCCTCACCGGTATTTAGGTGAAAACGCAATTGATCACGCATGATATCGGGTCGTCTTTCCGCAAAGTCCATAAAAAAGTTGACCTCACCTGATGGAAAAGCAGGATGACGCCACCGTTCAAAATGCTCTTGACTCTCAGGTTCAATCTTAGTAATTAATTCATTTAAAAGACTTTCAGCCCTATGTGGTTGAAAGGTAGTATTGATATGATCCGCAAGTCTGTTAACGAAGAGGTTTTTAAAGTCCGTGTTCTCCATCAATTTTCTGAGAATAAAATTGGTCTCCCAAACCTGTCCGTTACCTTGGGGATCGAGAAATTGCTCAAGCATGTCAAATTCCGGGGGACGGGGAGCGTCAAAATCCCAGATGATAAACCTCCATCTACCATCTTCAAATGGCGCTGCCCCAGTTTCTCTTACTCTCCAATATCTGTAGTGTTTCCACCCACCCCAATCTGAATTATTCAGATAAATGAACATGAGGTTGTAGTCAATGTAGCCGAGTACATCCTTGAAGTTCATTACCTGCTCATAAACTTCATCATTTCTGACATCATTAGTCAGCAAAAAGTTAAAATAATCTCTGAACAGAAGTATATCGTCAGGTTCTCCTTCCTGCACCATGGATGGAACGCCTTGACCCCAAGGTTCTCTTAGCATGATAATATTGTCCGGGTCAACTCCATATCGGGAGGCGATAAAGTACCGGTCAATCCGCTCCCTGATGTTCGCCAGCCCCCAATATTCCCCATTAATAAAATGGATTACCGGCTGAGCGGTCTGAATATCTAGTTGGGCAGGTGCCATAATTCTATGTTTCAGTGCATCATGAACAAAATTGTTGTCATTTCCTCCTCCCCTCAATAGCAATCTTTTATAATCCTGAACAGCTTCGCCCGTTATGGTTTTATTTTCCTTAAGAAAAGGGTAATTCAACTCCCCGGGTCGTTCATAACTGTTTCTCGCATAAAGTCGGAGGCTCTTAATCCTTCTTGCCCTGCTCCACCCACCGTGTATTCTGAATCCAAGCTGTTGGCTGAGCATTGGAAATTCTTCATCGCTACCAAAATATTGAAAATATATAGGGAACTCATCGCTTCTCCTCCAATTGGCTGGGTAGCCACCACCACCGAGACCAATATCCGGATTGAGCGACCGCCAGTTTTCAAAATCTATACCTGCTGTATAAATTCCATCTTGAAAATCAAAAAGATGGTTTTCATCCACAGCTAGAGAAATTACAGGCAGTTTGAATCTGTTTCTTCCTTCCGGACTTATAAAAAAAGTTTCGGTGACCACATCGCTTGGTAGGAAACCTTCTCTCACTGCCACGGCCCGGACTACAGTTCCTTTAAAAACCGGAGAATTCGGTAGATAATCAGGATTTTGGTACCAGGTAGATGACTTTTGACTGGTTTTGTTGACATCACTAGTCCTGTCAGAAATGAATAGTGGTTGATCATATTTAAAAGTAACCAAGGTGTCAAATAGAAATTCACCCGGGTCAGAATTGGGGTGCTGCTGATAGCTGTTTTTGTAGGGATATACTTTTCCTTCAAGTCTGCTTTGCTTTGGAATTGAACCGTCAGTGGTGTAGTAAATCTCTGAATCGGGATGAAATGCCTCAATTTTCATCTCAAAGTCTGAGGTATAAAATCCGGATGTCCTTGAAAATACGGGAGCCGTTGTTATGCCTTCAAATGAAATTTCTGAGTTGGGTCGGTTGGGTGTCGGCTGATCGAACCACACGAGTTGATCAGTTTGGTTTCTTTTTCTGCCATAGGATATATCGGTAGGTATAACAACAGGAGCCAAGCGATCCAACAATTCTCCGTCTGGGTTACTGATTAGAATTTCCTCACCAGCTGATGAGATGGAAAAATTTGTGTGGTAAGCTGTTGTACTCCAATCCAGTCTCATGTCAAAAGCTACATCAGAACTATGTCGATTATTTTGATGCACGCTTACAGCAATAGTGTTTTCACCCTCTCGTATCAAATCTGAGTCAGCATAGAAATCTACCAATTCATATATATCTACTACATCAGAGGCCGTTGTTCCATGGCTTATGTCTCCCTCAGGCATATGAAACCGATCTACCTCTTCACCGTTTAGATAAACTACAGCACCATCATCCACTTTTAAGCGAAACCTAAGGATGGTGTTTTTAGAAAAACCCTCAAGTGTAAAGTTTTTTCTAAAGTAGTAGCTGATGCGCTTATTTGAAGGGTCTCCTCCATAATCTAAAACTGTTCCATAACCGAGATAGTCCCTTCCATATCCAAAAAGCCCATTACCAATATACCAATTACTTTCATTAAAGCCCACATTTTTCCAACCAGATGGTGGTGATTGCGCCCGATCGTAATACCGCCATTCAGATTCGTATGGAAAAACTTCTTGCCAATCTGGATTGACTCCTGACTTATCTTTACCGGAAGCCCAAACAAAAATATATCCTTGAGGCTCTATAATACCTGATGGAAATACCCATTTAAAAGGGTTGTTGTCGTTATCTGATAGGCCGAAACCGGTCAAATCAACTGGTATGTCTCCGGTGTTTTTTAGTTCTATCCAGTCCTCATAATCCCCATCCTCATCCTCAACAGTATTTCTATTAGAAGCCATGATTTCATTAATGACGATCGATTGCGTTGATACAATCGAATAATCAAAGAAAACTATTAAAAGGGTGAAGAGTAGAAGTCTTGTCATTGGGAGATTGTTGATGCATTAAATTTTCATTAAAGATAACTGAATATGAAAAAAAGAAAACTTTCAGGAAGATGAATTTAACATTTTGAAGCTACTTATGATGTATTACTCTCTTGTCAGTATGGGAAACCAGATTTCAAGGATAAAAAAATAATCCATCCTTATAAGATGGGTATCTCTTTAATTTCAAGCCTGATCCAAAAAACAAATATATTTTTTTCATATTTTCAATTTTGTTTCAAAGTCTTGATAATCAATAAAATGTATTTTTATATAAATATTTTTTTTAATGTGTCATGTATTTTGGTATGATTGTTGTTGAGTTCATAAGTAGATTTAAAAGTTGGATTGCGGGTAATCCGCTTTCTTTACACAAATGCCTCTTAAATTAAGTGTAGAGTAATTTAAGTGGAGAAGTGTGGAAAATTAATTTTTACCAATTACAAAAATTTAGATTTAATAAAAATGTAATCTCATGAAAACAAAAAATTACAGAAATTTTGGCTCTATGTTTAA
>RECS01000065.1 GCA_007693915.1 Saprospirales bacterium
CCATTCAATCCCGATGCCATCAATGCTAGCAGAATAGATGAAGGACCGATAAGTGGAATAATTTCTGCTTCCATCTGATGTGCTCTCAGGCAAATTTCCGCTCCGGGGTCTGCAATGCCAGGGCTACCAGCTTCAGATAACAAACCAATATTTTTTCCATTTGAAAGTGGGGCTAAATCCTCATTTAGATGTAAGTATTCTCTTTTTTTTGGGATTTCCATAAAAGTAAGTTCACTTATCGGTTTGGGATGTCCGATTTCCTTTATAAACCTTCTGGCAGTCTTCGCCCTTTCACAAATAAAAATATCTAATGAACGAATACATTCCAAAGTATGCTCCGGCAGAAAGGGTAGTGGACCATCGCTTATGCCACATGGGATGAGATAGAGGGTTCCGCTTTTAATCATGATTCCTTAGTTTTTGTGTTTTCTACCTCCATTGTAGACATTTTTTTCGATAAAAACAAGCTGATAAGAATTGGCGGGAAATTAACTACAAAAAGAGCCATCAAATTATCATTGTTATTTAGACCGTCAAAGTTGTAAATCAAAAGCATGAAAATCAGCACAAATAGAGAGATTGCCCAATAAGCAAGGTATAGCCTGTTCATTTTTTTGGTAAAAAAACGTCGGTAAAAGTTAAGGCTGACCATTAAACCAAATTGGTAAACACCCAATAAACTCCAGAGGGAAAATCCAAAAATGATTATTGCAAGATCATAGTAGCTCTCCATTATTCTGCCAGTAATGGCAAAAGTTAGCAGCATAAGGATTACTGTACAAATAACTAAAAAGTAATTTAGCAAATAAAAAAATCTGAACCACCTGAGTTTTTGTTTGCTTAGAGCTGCCATGAAAAAATGTTTAGCTAATTATCCCGCAAACGATTTTCCTCCCTCTTGCTCTGTTTCTGAATTCGCAAAGATATATTCCCTGCCATGTGCCCAGAGCAGGACGGTGATTAATAATTGGTAATGAAACTGAACTCCCGAAAAAAGAAGCTTTTACATGAGCCGGCATATCATCAGGACCTTCAAAAGTGTGTTCGAGATCCGGGATATTCTCAGGTACAATTCGATTGATGTAACGCTCAAAATCCTTTCTCACAGTGGGATCTGCATTTTCGTTTATGGTAAGTGCAGCAGAAGTGTGTTTAATGAAAAAATACAGCAATCCGTTTTCAGGTAATGGTGCTACCTCCCTGAGTAAAATATCTGTTATAAGGTGAAATCCTCTTGAGAATGGCGGCAGTTGGATGTTTTTGTACTCCATTGATTTAAAATTTAGCAAATAACTCCGGTCTTGAAATTCTAGGACAGGCCAACTGTCCAAAGTAGTAATTTACACTTATAATTCCAAAGGCATAACTGTCATTGCGGGTAGCATCACCTCGTTGTCTCCCGGGCTCACCTATAGCTTCCGGGTTACCACCCTCTATGGATCGATCAGAAAGGGCTACAGCAATATCTCCTCGGAGTCGTCTGACCTCAGCCGGATTGGGGTAAGTTGTACTTACATCATCTAAGTAGTCCGTAAATAGCAGTCTTGCGTTCACTTCCACATTAATACTCCATCTATAGTTGATAGAAAATTTTAGTCCACCACCATATACAATTGCCGGCAAAACAGAAAGGTATTCTTCACCACGCCTTTGACCTTCTGTACCCAAAGATCGCAGCTCATGCCATACACCGTCGAGTTCTGCTTTTGGGTTGAAATGAAAAACGCCAAGCCCCAATGAAACATAAGGTGAGAAGAAATAGTCACGGTGTCCATGTACAAATCTGAAAAAATTGAATTCAAACTGACCTGAAGCATCAATTATATTTGACTTAAAACTTAAGTTCCTTGCCAATTGAAAAGAGTTGGTTGATCGAGAATCATCTCCGTCAATCTGCGCATAACTTAGAGCAAACCGCATTGCGAGACGGTCATTGAAATTATATCTACCCAATAAACTTACTGCAGGTCCCGGATGTCCCAAATCAAAATTGGGATTCAAATCACCAAAGTAATAGGATACACCTACGCCGGCTCCGACCTCCCATCCTCTCTGAGCAAAGAGGTTTGCGGATAAAAGAAATGATACGCTCAGGATTAAAATAACTGTTCTCAAAAACTAATTTTTTGCAAAAGTAAGCACATTCACTAAATTGACTGAATGAAAACGAGGTATTTGATTTAATATTATTGATTGTAGTCAATTGAGTTCTTATCCTTAATTTGTTTTGAAAGGTGTTATTTCATGGCTACGGTTTATTGAGCCCACCTGTTTTTAATATGTTTTTCAAAATAAACTCAATTATGAAATATCTTCTTTTCTTTTGTAGTAATAATAGGTCTCGTGTTGAGTTCTGATATTCAGGTCACCTTTGCCTGTGCGATAGTTGTTGATTTTTTCAAAGTGAAGATCTCTTGATTTTACATTATCTCGCAATTGAATTTGCAACAAATCTAAAATTTCTTTTTTGAGGTATGGATCAAGAATCGGAACTACAGTTTCTATTCTATAACTCAGGTTTCTAACCATCCAGTCAGCAGATGATATGTACACATTTTCCTCTCCTTGGTTGTGGAATACAAAAACCCTTGCATGCTCTAAAAACCTGTCTACTATACTTATGGCATTGATCTTTTCACTAAAACCCAGAACACCCGGAACCAGTGAATTGATTCCTCTGATTATTAAGTCTATTTTTACTCCTGCGTTGTGGGCTTCATATAAAAGCTCTATCATTGATGGATCTTGCAGACTGTTCATTTTTAAAATAATACGTGCATCCTGTCCGTTTTTTGCTACCTCAATCTCCTTTTTTACCAGCCGGACCAATTCAGATCTCAAATTAAATTGTCCAACAAGTAAATGGTCAAAATCTTCTTTTGGTAGCTTTACCGTTTCTAAAAAGTGGAACAATCTAGCAACTTCTGAGGTAATTCTTTTGTCAGCGGTAAACAATCCCAAGTCACTATAAACCTTTACAGTGTCCTCATGAAAGTTTCCCGTACTCAGATAGGTATACAAAACAGGCTGATTATCCTCTACCTTACTAATGAGTGCAATTTTCGAATGCACCTTTAATCCCGGAAAACTATAGTGAACATTTATTCCAGCTTTTTGTAATCTTTCACCCCACATCAGGTTCATTTCTTCATCGAATCTAGCTTTCACTTCAATAAAAACCGTTACTTGCTTTCCTGCTTTAGCTGCTTTAATCAGCGCTTCCATAATTCTGGATTTTCGGGCGACCCTGTATTGGACAACTTTTAAATGAGTGACATCCGGGTCTGATGCAGCTTGTTCAAAAAACCTGATTACCGATTCATAGGAGTGATAAGGTGGGTGGTTTAAATGATCCCTTTTTGCAATCGCATCAAAAATACATTCAGCATCCTCAAGTGCCGGATAAGGTATAGGTGGCATAGGATGATTTTTTAAGTGATGCAAATCAAAATCTGGAAATTTAAAAAAGTCGGAGTTGTTGTGATATCGACCTTCTTGCAGGATGTCAATGGGTTCAAGAGAAAAAAGTTCCATAAGGTAGTCGAGCATTTCCGCAGGCATACTTCTGTCATATATAAATCTTGATGCAGGGCCAACATTTCGCTTATTTAGACTTTTTTTAATTTTTTCTATCAAATCCCCGGAATACTCATCGTCAATGTAAAGTTCTGCGTCCCGTGTTAATTTTATTGAATAAGAATCGATAATTGTATAACCCGGAAAAAGGTATTTTTCAATACTGTGACGAACAATTTCATCCAGAATAATGATGTCTTTCTTGTCGCCAATGGAAGGAAGTTGAATGAATCGCGGCAAGTGATCAGATGGGATTTTCACAATGGCATAGTCCTGTTTCGGATTGGTGTCATCCCCTGGATTTAACTCCTGTAGCAATATAGCGAGATAAAGTGCTCCATTATTCAAAAATGGTCGAACTTTGAAGTCAACCAAGAGCACCGGCTGCACGAAAGGTAGCATGTTTTCCTGAAAAAATTCATCAATAAACTCCATTTGCTGCTCAGACAATTGATCCTTTCTAAGCAGTTCTATGTTATGTGTTTTTAACTCTGGAAGAATTTCATCTTCAAAAATTTCATTGAACATGATTTGCTGCTGATTCACAATTTCAACTACATCCTTTAAAATTTGTCTCGGATCAAAATCGAGTCTCTTTCGGGTTTTTTTTCCGATACGATGTAAATTTCGATTGTTGGCAACTCGCACACGGAAAAATTCATCCAGATTATTGGAGTAAATTGCAAGAAATTTAATCCGTTCAAACAAAGGCACTGATGGATCCCTCGCTTCTTGTAATACCCGAAAATTAAAGTCTAACCAACTTATATCACGATGCGTATAGGGTATGTCTAGTTTACTTTGCCTCGAACTTTTTATAGTGGAATATTTCATTTTTAATATCTTTACATTACCTTTACATTTTTGTTAAGAAGGCGTTCAACAGAGAAAGCTCAATTATAGGAATTTTTAAAGATGTAGGAGAATTTTTTTATTTCTTTTTTCAACTTTTAATTCTTTAAGTGCGTTAAGGTTCTGTTAAGTAAAGTGTCAGAGTTAGTTTTTGCTCTTAAACATAAACAATAAATCAGTGAAACCATGAGGTTCGCAGTAAAATACACTTTGATTGTTTTGGTAACTATAATCTCTCTTGGGTTATTTGCGAATCTGTGGGTGTTGAGTCATGGTTTCGACAAGCTTTATTTTGAGACTGATAGTGTTGAGCACAGTGCGGTAGGAGTGGTATTAGGAACCTCAAGTAGCCCGGATGGAGTAAGGATAAATAGTTATTTTGAAGAAAGAATGGAAGCTGCTTTCAGGCTTTATGAAAAGGGTAAAGTCAATCACCTTTTGTTAAGTGGGGATAATAGCAGTATTTATTATAACGAACCCAGAGACATGCGGAACTATCTGATTAGTCGTGGGGTTCCCGCTGAGGATATTACCTTAGATTATGCCGGCTTCCGTACCTATGACTCCATGCTTAGAGCAAAAGAAATCTTTGGTCTAAACGATTTTATCATTATCACTCAAAAATATCATGGATCAAGGGCATTGTTTATAGCCAAGAAAAATGGAATGTCTGCCAAGGTTTATGTTGCAGGAGACCCCGTCGATGGTGTTAGTAGTAAACAAATGGTTCGTGAATGGATGGCTAGAATCGTTGCTGTTATGGATGTAATAACTAATCGGAAACCACGATTTTATGGACCCCCAGAATTTATCAATACAGATGTCTAAATTTCGTAAAAAACTGATTGCAGGTAATTGGAAAATGAATGTTCTTCCTTCTATGGCTGAACAGTTGGTTAATGAAATACTCGATGGCATAACAAATGCCAATTGCGATATCCTCTTTATTCCACCTTTTACGCATATTCCAACTCTTAGTACTTTAATTCACGATAAAGAATCCGTCTTTATAGGGGCGCAAAATTGCCACTATGAAAGTTCGGGTGCTTTTACCGGAGAAATCTCTCCTGAAATGTTGAAAGACCTAAATGTTGACTTTGTAGTTTTGGGTCATTCAGAGCGTAGACAATATTTTGGTGAGAACGATAAACTCATCAACCAAAAAATCAAATCCGCACTTTCGCAAAACCTTAAAGTGATTTATTGTTGTGGCGAATCAATTTCAGAAAGGGAGGCCGGTAAGCATAAAGATTTGATCGAAATGCAAATTTCTGCTGCATTTAGTGGCATCAGTGAGCTGGAACTATCCAAAATCGTTATCGCTTATGAACCCATCTGGGCAATAGGAACAGGTAAAACAGCCTCCCCCGATCAGGCTCAGGATATGCATAACTTTATCCGGGTTCTACTTTCCAATATGTATTCTGAATCAGCCGGAGAAAAGTTGAGAATTCTTTACGGTGGTAGTGTAAAAGGTAGTAATGCCCAAGAGCTGCTAAATCGCACCGGGATTGACGGAGCACTAGTTGGTGGTGCGAGTCTTAAAGTTGATGAATTTTGTAAAATTATTGGTGCCGCGGGTTAATTTTTCTTTATTTCCTTTTTTTCTCTTTCTACTGATTTACACTTAGGAGTAGTTTGCTTTTTCCATGATTTGGGTCTCTAATCTGTAGATCGAATTCTAAATCAGTAATCCTTTCTATCCTGTTTTACCTAAATTATAAGGAGGCGCGTATTTTTTTTTTAAAAAAATCACCAAATTAATTACAGCCTAGAATTCAGTAATATCAAGAGCTCTAAAAAAAATTTCAATTTTATATGATTTTTTTTTCAAATATATGTTTGCATTAATATGTTTTTAACTAATTTAGCAGCTGTTATTCATTATAATTTTATTAGTTATGAATCATGCGGTATCAAAACGGTTTGTCCAAAGTCTAAAGAAATTAAAGGAAAAAGGGGTAATCAAGTCTTTTAGACAATTTGCTATATCAGTTGATTACTTACCTCAATCACTAAGTGAAGTTGTCAATGGGAGGCGCGATGTCACAATTGATTTGTTGTATAAGTCCATTGGGGAATACCAACTTAATCCCTCTTACTTGTTTGCCGGTAAGGGAGATATGATATGCAAGAACGGTAATGGCAATTTTCGAGAGTTGACTATAGTTTCAGACCAGCATGGAAGAGAGAATATTGTACATGTGCCTGTACCTGCACAGGCAGGTTATGCATCAGGAATGCCCTTACAGGTATTAAAAGAAGAGTTGCCGGTATATTCTTTACCCGATTATCAGTATAAAATGGGTACTTATCGGTCTTTTGATGTTTGTGGGGATAGTATGCTTCCGATCTTGAAGTCCGGCGACCAGGTAATTTGCCAATTTGTAGAACCTGAGTATTGGAAGCATTCCATTAAAGATGGGAAAGTTTATGTGGTAGTTACCCTTGACGACGTATTGGTTAAGCGGGTAACCAATAAAATACTTTCGGACGGAATGATAGAGGTGCATTCTGATAACCGCCATTTTTTAACTTATGAGATAGATATTGAGGAAATTCGCGAGATTTGGTTAGTGAAGACTGTGATTTCTGCTTTTGACCATGCAGGTGCTGAAGAAAATGAAGATAAAAGACAAATTGAGCAACTTAAGGAATTAATTGACCGTCAAAGTAGGTTATTAAAAATGTATGAGTCTGCTAATAAAATGGCAGGTGCAGTTCGCTAATGTAAATTAGGATTACCATGTTGAAAAATTTACACGGAAAAATAGTCAGATTATCGGGATTCAATTGTTGGGGAATCAAAACTACCCACGGGGAAAAGTTTGAACCGCTGAACCTACCTGATGACCTGAAAATAGATGGTCTTGATGTTGTATTTTCAGGCAGTATAGCTGGTGATTACGCTTCCATGAATATGTATGGAAAGGCTTTTTACATTGGTGAAATCAATACTGTTTAACCTTAGGATAGTTCGGTGCTACCCGGACCAAGATCCATTTTGCTTTAAAATAATTATTCTGCTTTTCCAGATCATTTTTGGCGAATGATGGGGCGATAAGTCCTTGCTTTTTTCAAATAATGGTTTAATGCTACTATGGCAGCACCCTCAACCCTGTCTTTTTCTGCCTTTTTAAGTGCCTCAGGTTTAAAGTATTCCTTGACAAAATTAGTGGTAAAAGTCCCGTCTCTGAATGCTAAATGATTCAGCGCAAAGCGACCAAACGGTAGGGTAGTGGATATACCATCTACAAGATAGTGATCGATTGCGCTTAATAACTGAGCAATAGCTTCATCTCTGTTTTTACCCCAAGCGCAGAGTTTAGAAAGCATGGGGTCGTAGTATATGGGAACATCAAGTCCTTGCTCGTAACCGTCATCTACCCTGATGTTTTCTCCTTTAGGTGTGGAATACTGACTTAAATGACCAGTTGATGGCAAAAAGTCATTGGTCGTGTCTTCTGCATATACCCTGAGTTCAATGGCATGTCCATTAGGTATGATATCTTCCTGTTGTAAGGTCAGTTGCTCACCCCTGGCAATCCTGATCTGCCAAGCGACAAGATCCAAGCCAGTTATCATTTCAGTAACCGGGTGTTCAACTTGCAATCGAGTATTCATTTCTAAAAAATAGTAATTCAGTTCCTCATCTACGATGAATTCTACTGTACCTGCTGATTGATAATTACAGATTTTTGCTAGCCGGACAGCGTCAGCGCCCATTTTCTTTCTCAATTCTTCATTAACTACCGGACTAGGTGCTTCCTCAATTACCTTTTGATGCCTTCGTTGGACAGAGCATTCCCTTTCCAAAAGGTGGAGGACCTGACCGTGTTGATCTGCTAATATTTGAATTTCAATGTGTTTTGGATTTTGGATGTATTTTTCTACAAAAACGGCTCCATTGCCAAAAGCATTCAGAGCTTCACTAGTGGCCCTTTTCATTTGGGCTTCAAATTCTTTTTCATTTTCAACTATGCGCATACCTTTACCTCCACCTCCTGCAGCTGCTTTAATAATTACTGGAAATCCGATTGATCTGGCAAAATTCAGCGCCTTATCTATTTTTGTAATAGCCTCTTCTGTTCCGGGGACTAAGGGTACAGCTGCTTTTTTGGCTATATCTCTGGCTGCGATTTTATCTCCCATTTCTCTGATGGTTTTCGGAAGTGGTCCTATAAAAGTGAGTCCTGCCTTGTTTACTTCCTCTGCAAAATCAGCATTTTCGCTCAGGAAACCATATCCCGGATGAATAGCGTCTACAAAGTATTTTTTTGCAACCTCAATTATTTTATCAGTTTTTAGGTATGAATTTTTGCTTTCAGCGGGGCCAATACACACAGCTTCATCCGCCTCTCTTACAAAGGGCATCTTGCGATCAGCTTCACTGAATACTGCCAGTGTGGATATGCCCATTTTTTTGGCAGAACGAATTATTCTTAAAGCGATTTCTCCTCTGTTTGCAATAAGGACTTTTTTCATTTCAGTTTTTTCGTTTAGGTGAAATAATTCAACTTTGTGTTTTGGCTTTTAATTTTCTTTTGGTTTTCCCATCCACAACAATTACAATTTCCCCTTTGCACTTTCCATCCCCTTGATAATATTCTAGCAAATTGCTCAGGCTATCAAATTTTACTTCCTCATGTAATTTCGTTAACTCCCTGCAAACTGCTGCTAATCTATTTTCTCCGCAATGCATTGTAAGTTCTTTCAAGCATTTAACTAATCTGTAAGGAGACTCAAAAAGAATAAAAGTTTCCTCTAGTTCCGCTAAATGTTCAAGTCTCGTCTTTCTACCTTTTTTATGAGGCAGAAACCCTTCAAAATAAAATCTGTCGCAGGGCAAACCTGATGTAATCAATGCTGTAGTTACAGCTGATGGCCCAGGTAGACAGGTTAATTCGACTCCTTCATCTCTGCATGCTCTTATTAATAAATAACCGGGATCTGAAAGTCCTGGACTACCTGCATCTGATATTAAGCCGAAAGTTTTACCTGACTTGAGTTCAGTTATTATTTTTTGAAGTTGTTGATGCTCGTTATGGGCATGGAAGGCTTGCATTTTAGTTTCAATGCCAAGGTGTTTTAACAGCTTTCCACTTACCCTACTATCTTCGACTAACAAAACCTCTACTTCAGAAAGTACACGACTTGCCCGCAGACTGATGTCTTCCAGGTTGCCTATTGGAGTGGGAATAACGTATAGCATTGTCTTTTAATCTGCCTGAAATTCCTCAATTTCATATTCGTAGTTCTCCATTATCTGATTAGCGAGAAGTTCTTTGCATGCTTTTTCTACCTCAGATTCTGCAGCTGCTTTGGATTCTGCCGTCAGGTATAACTCTATAAACTTCCCAATTCTAACGTCCTGAACTCCTGTAATACCCAGGGAACCAATGTTGTTGGCTACAGCTTTTCCCTGTGGGTCAAGTAATTCCTTGAGTGGTAATATTTTAATGTTGGCTTTGTATGTTTGCATGATAATGATTTAAGTCAAAAGATTTATCAATTGGTATTTAGAAAGTATCTAGGTGGTTAAGCTTCTTTGCCTTGTTTCTTTTTTTTACTTTTTTCTGAAAGTGCAAAGCTAAGGAAGTCCATTCTATTTACCTGTTTTTGCCCGTGAAAATTGGTGGATAGATTTGTTTTTTCACCAAATTTTTTGTATATTTGGCTTGATCGTAAATGGTTTTAGGCTCAATGCATGATTAAGAAATGTTTAATGGATTTAAGATGGAACTCAATCCGGGTTAAGCCTAAGTTTCGTTTTTTGAGGATTAAAATTTCTTGGTGTATCGAGTTTAAAACTCTGTGGTCAAACTCATTCTCTAGAACTCATTGATGTCACAATTGGATTACATTAACTCTCCACACGCTAGAGTAACAATTGATACAGAAGCGGCTTCCGCCTTTAAAACTATTTCGGCAAAACTTTCAAGAGTAGCTCCCGTGGTGATTACGTCATCTAATAATATGATGTGTTTGTTTTTGATGGCACTTGCTTTTGTGACTCGGAATAGTTGATTGGTATTTTCAAAGCGAAGTTCTCTGCTCAATTTGGTTTGTGTGGGGTTGTCTCTAGTTCTGATTACTGCATCTGCAGTCCATGGAATACCTGTTCTAAGAGAAAGTCCTTTAGCTAAAAAGTCAGATTGATTGAAACCACGCGTAGCTTTTCTCTTTGGATGCAAGGGGACGGGTAGTATGAGGTCTGCTTTTCTAATTTCTTTTGCTTTTTTTAAATATTGCCCCATCAGCTTTCCCATCTCAATAGCAATATCTTTCCTGCCTTCGTATTTTATACGATGTAATACATTCCTAATTTTGCCTTTTGGGTTAAAATAAAAAATTGAGCATGCGCCTTTTAAAGGTATGCGACCCCAGAAGGTGATGGCTGTTTCATTTTCTTTAGGATATTTTTCATGACCGGTGAAAGGTAGATCGGATAAGCAGGAAAGACAAATGATGTGATTCCTCATGGGTCTGCTGTGTTGGCAGCATGGGCACAGTTCCGGAAATATCAGATCTGTTATTGAATAGAAAGGTTTAGAAAGATTACCCAGCAACATATTTCAACTTTTTTATAGAGTGTGGTAAACCTGCAAAATGTACCCAAGGAAATTTATTTTTTTACTTGGAAGAATAATTTTCAAGTTTTCATCAAAGTTGATGTTTGTTTTATGCTAGTTGAATACTTAGATGATTTCTTCTTCTTCATAATGCCCTGAATCAAAAGATTCAAGCATATTGACTAAGGTAGTCTGCATGGTTTTGAATGCTAACGACGCTTCAGTGTAAAAATCATGACCTGGATCATTTAGGACTTTTACTGTGGTATCAAGATGTTCAGAAGGGATGGGATAGCTTTGTTCCAGGCCCCTAAATTTTATCTTTAGGGTGTATTTTTCTGCGTAAAAAAAAATCTCTACAACAAAAAAAGGATGGGGGATGGTATTTACGATTCTCATGTTAATTTATCTTTAATTGAAGGATTGATGGAGGCAGACATTTTTTTATAAAGTTCACGAATCTCCTCATTTGATATCATTTTCAAGTGCTTATTTAAAGTATTGACATCTCCCCTTGTAGCCGGTCCTGTTTGAGCTTTTGCCGCAGGCTCATAATCTAATTTGGAAACAGTAGTCCTGATGAGCGGTAGAAGGTGATCAAAAGGGATGTCTTTCTCTTTTAAAAATTCAGCGGCAATTCTGAACCAATGATTACTGAAATTATTAACCATTACCGCTGCTACATGCAATTGCTCTCTTGTATGGTCATTATTTTCCACAGCTTTGGCCCCGAATTTCTCAGCTAAAGTTATGAGTTGGCTTTTATCGACTTCTCGGGAAGAATCAATAAAAACGGGAACATCCCTCCATTCGAAAGGTATTTCTTTCGAAAATGAATTGAGTGGATAAAATAATGCAAAATGGGGACAAACTTGCTTTAAGTAATCAAAAGGGAGCACCCCGGAGCAGTGTACTATTGTACTTTCTTTTTTCCAATTTTCAGGAAGAGACTCAGCAGTTTTTTTAATCTGATCATCGCGAACTGTTAGAAAACAAAATCTTGGAGGCGTGTCCGGCAAATTAGATTTATCTATCCAATGCACTGATTCGGAGTTTAAGAGATGCTGGTGGTTTTTGCGGTTGCTAAGAACAAATATTTCCATCTTCGTTGACACCTGCAAAGCCATGAACAGATGGTGGCCAACATTTCCATACCCAACAATAACAATGGCACTCCTCATCTCACCATGTTTTTTTATCCCAATTTTGCTCTGAGCCTTACAATTAATGAGAGTAAGAGACCCAACATCATAAATACACTGCCAAGCCAGAAGAAGTTCAGTCCCTGAAACTTTATGGCTTCTAAAACTATGAAATCGCTTCTTGGAACATTTTCTGCAATTTCTACCGGAAGATCAAAAGTTTTCATGGCTTGCTCTGCCACTAGAAAAGTCATTTTCCCGCTATTTGGGTCTATACGAGTAAACCGAAAATGGAGACCTGCCTCCGGTACCATAGTCTTAAAATTGGTTTGAATGGCATCGCGAATTAAATATACAGGTTCTGTTCTTTCAACAGAACCGGTTAGTTTGCTGGTGACTTCAAGAATCGCAGAAAGAGCAATGTCTCCATCTATGGGGTCATATGAGGGATGCCAGGGTTCTTGATTGACATCTACGAATCTAATAGTGAAATCATTGTATTCAAATGTCTCTCCTCGTGCTACTTCATATGTTGTGAAATCCAAAGCTGTTTCGGCGAGAAACAAATCATCTATAAGTGTGTCTGATAATTGAAGACGCATATTCAACGGATCGATTTGTTCCGGATACCGGAATACAAATGCTCCCCGTAATGAAATTCCCGGTAATGCAGTATAGATGGTGTCACTATCTAGGCTATGAATACGCATTTGTAAGGTCAAGGCGATATCGTCCTTAGCAGCCGGATCTTTTTCCGGATGTAAAATTTCATGATGTATTTCATCTAGAACAATAAAGTGTTTGCTCGTGAAAGTGGTGTCACCCAAACCCATATAATAGGTTTCGAACCTTAAGCTATCTTCTATTTCCCTTGCAGATTCTAAATCAATCTGTTGAGCAGGTAATCTCGATATTCTCGTAAAAATATCCTCCAAAGGACGACGCCTGATATCCGGATTAGCTGCTTCAATCTTAGAAAATCGCTTGTCATATTGCACATTTGGACTCAGTGTAAACTCAGCGATAGGGTTAGCGTCTTCATCAATCTTAACAAAATCAATATCAAATGATCGCGTAATTCCATCAAAGTGATCACCCTGATAAGTGGCAATATAGCCGCGCATAAACATTGGCTCTCCCTTGATCAATACAATGTTACTCAATAAATCCTCATCTTCCATTCCTTCGAGAAGCCCACTTTGGGCAAATACATTACTTGAAATATAGGTCTTGTTTACGCCTGTTGCAATAATTCCAAATATCATCATTGCAAAGCCAAGATGTGCAATAGCAGAACCTGAAGCTTTGATATTGCCTTTTATCCGTAAAATGAGATAATCGAGATTAATCATGAATGCAAAAACTGCCGCAAAGAGAAGAAGGACGTACTGCCAGGCTACAATATTGAGCCAAAACAACAAAAGCCAGGTGATTACTGCTGCAATTGCGGCAGCGAAAAGGGTGATGCCCCAGAACTTGGGTTTGTAGTTTTGCCAATTAGTGCCTCTGTACCTCATGGCTATACTAATTCCAGTCAAAATTGACATGAGGACTGCAACCCAAAGTTGGTGCTGATTATAATGGCTTATTGGGTCCTCAATTACCTTGGAGGCATATAAAGGATCAAAAGTTTGGATAATGGCATTAAATACAGGCAGAGATGTACTATAAGTGATTAGTGTAGAGCCAATAGCAATTACCATTGCACCTATGAACATCCAGAATTCTCTTGAATTCCAGTCCTCTTCTTTTTGGACTGTTGGTATACTATTATAGCGCTTGAAAAATAACCCTAAACCCAGAAAAAGGAAGAATAAAATAAAAATTACCAATTGGTTTTCCAATCCCATCTCAGTAAATGCATGTACGGAAGTGTCTTCCAGAATTCCACTTCTAACCAGATAGGTAGAATAGACCACCAAACAAAAAGCAAGCAGATAAAAAATCATGGTTGCCCGAATGGAATGACCTGTGCTTTTGGCAATTAAATTGGTATGGATTCCGGCAATGATAATTAACCAGGGAACTAATGACATGTTTTCTACCGGATCCCAGGCCCAATAGCCACCGAAAGTTAATGCTTCATAAGCCCAGGCGGAGCCCATAAGGATACCTGTTCCTAGAGTAAAACCCGAAAAAAGAGCCCATTTTAATGTGGGTTTTAACCAGCCTTTATAATCTTGTCTCCAAAGCGCTGCGACTACAAAACAAAATGGAATAGCTGCGGATGCAAAGCCTAGAAAGGTAGTAGGCGGGTGAATGGTCATCCAGTAATTCTGGAGTAGAATATTTAATCCACTACCCGTTATTAATTCAAGGTACTCCGCATTGGCAAAAATGGGAGCATCCTGGACTTCTCTAAGTAGGATGATGGGATTAATACCAATCTTAGAACTACCATCTCCAAAGGGGAGGTAAAAGCCTAGGATCATTGATGTCAAAAATACCTGAATGAGCGCGAGAACCATCATCACAGGAGCGCGCCAGTGACCTGCTTTCCAGATTAATACCCATCCTAAAATGATGTGCCAAAACATCCAGAGTAGAAAACTACCTTCTTGTCCTTCCCAAAAAGCAGAGAACATGTATTTAAAAGGTAAATCGTCTGAAACATGGTTGAATGCATAGGCATACTCATACATCTTATTAAGCATTACATAGAAAATGAGGGCCATTAAGCCGATGATGCTTACTCCATGCACTGTAAAAGCCCAATTGCCTGTTTTTAACCAGGGATTGTTTGTTAAACCTTCCTTGCTTTTTTCAGAAAAAAAGTAGGCTAATGCTGCACCTATTGCGGTTACAAAGCCTGTTACTATCAAGAGTTGTCCCAAATGGCGAGGCCAAAGGGTTTCACCTATATACTGAATTTCATTCATGTTGGGGAGTTGAGGTTAAATTTCAGATCTAACAAAGATCTCGTCATCCTGATATTTTGAGGGGCACTTCATCAGCATTTCTCTTGCAGTAAAAACTCCGTTGATAAATCTACCTGTTAATACCAGCTGTTCCGACATTTCAAAGTCCTGAGGTTTTTCACTAAGTAGAATCACTTGTCTTTCTTCACCTGCTTCGTCTTTCATGTAGAAGGAAAAACGGTTGGGGTCAATCTCAGGTTGGTAAACCATCTCTTTGTCTTTGGAAAGTAAACCAATCACTTTTACATTTCGATTATCTTCAAGCAATTCAGCTTCGCTAAATGTGTAATAGGTGCCCAAATCACTGGTACTTATAATTAATAAAACAACCGCACCAATTAAAAGTAAACCAGCTACAATATGTATTTTCTTCATTATTCTCTTATGTTTTCTGAGTTTATACTTGCAGACAAATCTGCACAATATCTAAACTAAATCCACATTTATAAAGTGCAGATAAGCTTTTCTTTATAACTTTATGCAAAATTACAGAAGTAGTTGGTATTAGTTAAATTTTAAAGTACTTATCGACATAGTTTTGTGTCATGGTAACGTAAATCTGAATAGGGACTGCGAAATTTGGACTAAATTTCATTGGGAAATAAGTAGATGATTCAAATCTGAATTTCAATTATGGTCAAAGCAAAAGATAAATTAAAGCTGTAAGTAAATGGAAGAACAACAACTCCCTGTGGTTGATTTAGTTGGACTGGATCTTTATTATGATAAGGTGCCTGTGCTAACAAATGTAAATTTTAAAATGCATCCTTCTGAGTTCGTTTACCTAGTTGGTTTTACGGGCAGTGGAAAATCTACCTTTCTAAAATGTCTATATGGTGCTCAGCCGGTTAAAAGGGGCAAAGCCTTTGTGACCGGGGTTGATCTTTCCCGGCTCAAACCCTCAAAATTACATCTTTATCGAAGACAGATTGGAATGGTATTTCAGGATTTTAAATTGCTTCCTGATCTCACAGCCGCGGATAATCTAAACTTTGTTTTACGTGCCACCCGTTTCCCAAAAAATAAACGTGAAAGTCGTATTAAAGAGGTCCTTGAATGGGTCGGCCTTGAGCATAAAATAAAAGCTTATCCTCCAATGCTTTCCGGTGGTGAGCAACAAAGACTCTCCATCGCTCGGGCAATACTGAATAATCCTGCAGTCATTATTGCAGACGAGCCAACAGGTAATCTCGATCCGTTTATGACAGACGAAATTATGTATCTTTTCAATAGATTAAATAAAGAAATGGGAACTGCCATTCTACTAGCCACTCACGATTACAGGGTTTTGGATAAGTTTCCTTCCCGCATAGTTAAATTGGAAGCCGGAGAGTTGAAGGAGTAGGTATAATTTAATTACACCTGAGGCTATACAGCATTTTATAATCTGACAAGCGCTGTAAATCATTTGCCGAAAGCCACTTATTACCAGGGTCTGGGTAGCACCCATTTCTGATTTCCGAAATAATTCCACTTTGTGCTCAATAGGTCAAATTCACTGTCAGTAAATTGCTTAAACTCCCTTCCGTTTACCGATATTGACGCATCTACATAAACCTCAATTTCAGTGTATCCTCTTTCCGAGAATTCTTTTTCTAGATAGCGTGAAAAGGTGTACATAAGGTCGGGCTTGGTAGCGACATCATTGATCTGATGCCTGGCGAGTCTTTGTCTTGTACTGATGGTATGTTTTTCGCCATCTGCTATTACATGAAACTGAGCGATGCCGGCTTTGGTCCTGAGCATCATACGCCATGAAAGTCGATGTCCTGCCTCAGTCCATAGTACATCTTCGGGAATAAAGTGATGTCTTACAGGCAAAATAAGCATAATGGAAAGAAAACCAATGAAACCCCATTTGATGTAGGGTCTTTTTTTAATACTATACTGATAGGGTTTTATATCGAAAGATTTTCCTTTGGTTACCAGTTTTTCAATTTGGTGGGGAGGAAAAAAGAAAACAATAAAGGCCATGGCAAAATACGGGAAAATGCCTATCTGAAAAACAGCGCTGTTGAAGAGATGAAAACCAACAGATGCGAATACAGCTAGCCATCGTGTACGTTTCCATAAAAGTGCGGGTACAATTAAGAGATCAAACCAAATTCCGCTCTGTGCCATGATCATTGGAATCCAATCTTGTTGCAGGAAACCACCAATAATAGGGTAGTGCGCTTTATTGGACATCCATATCTCAAGTGGCATTGCCTTCAGCCAGTCCGGATATATTTTATTGATTGCAGCAAAAAAGTAAACGATGGCAATTAGTCCAATTAGTAGGAATCGGGGCCAAGATGGAATGACATTGGCATAGGTTCCCGGATTGCGAATGCTATCTATTGAAAACCGCTTTGCAACAGGCAGAAACGCAAATATCCAGCACACCAGCATAACGAGATAGTAATGGTTGTTGTAGTGGGTTTTTTGCATCAAATAGGAAAGCGACCACAGAATAGCCAATCCAATTATGCTCCACTTGTATTTGTACCCAAGCATAACACCAATAGCAAATATTCCCATTACGATAAAAAAGAAATACATGGGTGTGCCCAACATAAACTGCGTCCAACCGAAACCAAAGAAAGGGAAGGTGTAACTTACATCAACAAAAGTTTCTCTAACCCAGCCGGTAGCTATTGCACCCCATGCTTCAGCCAACATAAGAAATCCAAATGCAATTCTAAACAATTCAAGTGGTGCGTTGCTCTCTTGTTGAAAAAGGTAGTGATTTAAGCCTTTTTTACCTGAACTCATTATTTGATAGTATTGAATTTAAGGTCGCAATATGCACAAAAATCAGCTAATGGAAGGAAAGAGTCCATCGGTTTACAAAAATTTAATCTTAGTTTAGTAGCTTCCTTCTCATATATATTACATAAGGTACTTTCCTGCTGAAGAAATTTTTTCAGTATTCTAGCAATTTTATAAAACCGGGCTATATCGTGAGTCTCAGGAATTGGTTTCGCATCAGTTAAATTACAGATCGTTCTGAACCAATCGAGTTGATACAAAGGGTTTTCCTTAGGATCGAATAAAAATAAATATAATCCTATAATTTCCGTATCCTGATAATGGTTGTTTTCGATAGAAGTGGGGTGATCCTTTTTATAAAAGTTCAGTAGTTGATCGCTGTAAAATTTAAACCTGTCCACTCTCACCTCCAGGTCAAGGGTCATATCAAACAACTCCCTGAAGGCCTGTTTACAGAAGTCCGGGTAATTTTGAAAAAAAAGCCCCATCATTTTTTTTGGTTGGTACCTTTCCCTTTTCCAAAGTGATCTGTCCTGGGTGCTATGAATAGAGTCGTTAAAAATGGTTTTGAGCTCTTCCGGAGCCGCATTCAAATCCCAGCTTGACCTAAAATAATCCAGCATTTCCCAATAGACTGAGGGAGCCTTATGAGATGATTTATATTCGACAAATTCAGCCGTGAGGGCTTTGATGCTATCTACCTTCATTTCAGCTGCTAAAGTTTACTTTCATCAAATCGTAAAATGCCCTTTCCTATTTTGAGGACAACCATAGCTTCCTCATTTTCAAGTACTTCTCTGATGTCGACCATGAGGGCATTCATAATGTCATCGTATTGCCCAAAGATTTGAGTACTCATTCCATTAGACTCAATATGCAACTTTTTGTGCCTTTTTATTTTTCGGATAAAATACTTAACTCGCTCTTTATAATTGTCTTGTAAGGGGTAAAAACTAATCTCGATAGTTGCTTCCATTTTTTTATTATTTTTTTTCTTATATTAATTTTTTTAATCTGTCATTTTTTAGACCTTTGCCCTTCGATCGCTCGGGGTAATAGTTATGGTTTTTTAAATGAGTTAACTGATATCAAAGTTCAGCATATTTTTAAAACTTGCCTGCGTTTTTCCTTTTTTATTCTAGTATTGAGGATGTTAAATTCCTTTTTAGTTCAACTAATCGGATTTTTTTTTATAAAGTGTAAATTTATTTTTTGTGCAAACTATACGGTTACTAATTAGCGGTAAAGTACAAGGAGTTTGGTATAGAAAATCCACTTTGGCGAAAGCTAAGGAATTCAATTTGCAGGGGACAGTGAGAAATCTTGAAGATGGTAGAGTAGAGGTGATTGCTAGTGGGAGTAAAGACAAGGTCAATCAATTGGTCGATTGGTGTAAAAGAGGACCCGATTTGGCTGAGGTTGAAAGTATAGAGTTGAAGGAAATAGAGGATCAGTTTTTTTCTGAGTTTAAGGTTCTTTAAAAGTAAATTTATTCGTAAAATAAAGCTGTTTTTTTACTTGTGCAAAAGGATCAGCAATAAAGAGAATTTATTTTTTAAGTGATACGTTATCAGTTGTTTATATATTTAAATTTAGTACTTTTTTTTGTCAGTTAAATTTTTTTTTAAAAAGTTCGTATTATTTTAATTCTGATATAAAAAAAACTTATATATTTACGATCTCTAATGTTTGACATTTAGAATTAAATTTAATTGCCTTCGCAGTTATCCTGATTTTAATATGTCTTTTTTCTTGAAAAACCATTCATTATTCTTATAATTTATCAAAAAATTGCATATGACCCCCCTACTATTTGAAAAAGATGTAAAAAAGGAAAAGAAAGCAGTACAGAAGAAGAGTATGGAATCGGAAAATATGGAGTCAAAAGCTCCTCCCGCTTCCGAGATGAAGACTGAAGAAGCCCCCAAAAAGACATACACCTATAATGAAGCTCTGGAAGCAGCAATAAAATATTTTAAAGGTGATGATCTTGCAGCAAGGGTATGGATTAATAAATATGCATTGAAGGATTCATATGGTAATATTTATGAGCTGACTCCTGACGATATGCATGTTAGACTGGCACGTGAGATTGCCAGAGTTGAAAACAAATACGTCAATAGTCTTTCGTATGAGGAAGTACTTGGCTTACTTAAAGATTTTAAATACATTGTACCGCAAGGTGGACCTATGACGGGTATTGGTAATCAATTTCAGATTGCTTCCTTGTCTAACTGTTTTGTGATTGGAAGTAATGGTCCTTCAGACTCGTATGGAGGTATTTTGAAAATAGATGAGGAGCAAGTACAATTAATGAAGCGAAGAGGTGGAGTAGGTCATGACTTGTCGCACATAAGACCCAAGGGCAGTCCAGTTGAGAATAGTGCACTTACATCTACAGGTATTGTTCCCTTTATGGAAAGGTATTCCAATTCGACCAGAGAGGTAGCACAGGATGGCCGAAGAGGAGCATTGATGTTGACTGTATCAGTCAAACATCCTGATGCTGAACATTTTGTGGATGCTAAAATTGATGGCACAAAAGTTACCGGTGCCAACGTGTCCGTTAAAATTGACGATGCGTTTATGCAGGCTGTTTGTAATGGTGAAACCTATACACAAAACTATCCTATTGAAAGCAAAAAACCGATTTTTACCAAGGAAATAGATGCTCCATCACTGTGGGATAAAATAGTTCACAATGCTTGGAAATCGGCAGAGCCGGGGATTATATTCTGGGACACGGTAATCCGTGAATCAGTTCCGGATTGTTATGATGATTTGGGTTTTGGAACCGTTTCTACTAACCCATGTGGTGAGATTCCTTTGTGTCCATACGACAGTTGTCGCCTTTTGGCAATCAACCTTTTTAGTTATGTTGAAAATCCATTTACAGAGGAGGCTACTTTCAATATGGAGCTTTTTAAGAAGCATGCTGGTCTTGCACTTAGGATAATGGATGATATTGTTGATCTCGAACTGGAGAAAATCAATTTTATCCTTAGAAAAATTGAAAATGATCCGGAAGGTTTGGATATCAAGAGAACAGAATACGACCTTTGGAAGAAAATTAAAGAAAAGTGTATTCAGGGAAGAAGAACAGGTGTTGGTATTACCGGTGAAGGCGATATGTTAGCTGCCTTAGGGAAAACTTACGGTACAGATGATGCTACTGAATTTTCGGTAGAGGTACATAAGACGCTTGCTGTTGAGGCGTACAGAATGTCAGTGACGCTTGCAGGAGAAAGAGGAAAGTTCCCAGTATATGATGCTGCCCGCGAGGCCAATAATCCATTTATCAGCAGAATCAAAGCCGAAGATCCTGAATTGTATGAAAAAATGTCCAGACAAGGAAGACGGAATATCGCCATCCTTACTATAGCACCAACGGGCACTACTAGTTTGATGACACAAACTACCTCTGGCATTGAGCCTGCTTTTATGATTTCTTATAAGAGGAGGAGAAAAGTGAATCCCAATGATCAAAATGTAAAAGTTGACTTTATCGATGAAGTAGGTGATTCATGGGAAGAATACAGAGTTTTTCACCATCGTTTCCTCGATTGGTTGAAAGCCAATGGCTATGATGAAACTCAGGCACAAATGATGTCTGATGAAGAAATGAATGAGTTAATAAAAATTTCTCCCTACTTTAAAGCTACTGCTAATGATGTTGATTGGGTCGCAAAAGTGAAAATGCAGGGCGCAATTCAAAAGTGGGTGGATCACTCTATCAGCGTTACCGTAAATGTACCAGAAGAAACACCTGAGGAGATGATTGGACAAATCTACCTGACAGGTTGGCAAAGTGGTTGTAAAGGAGTTACGGTTTATCGCGATGGCTCAAGATCCGGTGTCCTCATTTCTGACAAGAAAAAAGACAACGGAAAGGATGAAGGGGAGCTTCCGGGGCATGCACCCAAGAGACCAAGAGTTCTCGAAGCTGATATCGTGAAGTTCAAGAATAATGATGAAGACTGGATTGCCGTTGTTGGCTTATTAAATGGCAGACCTTATGAAATCTTTACTGGTAGGGCAGAGGATTCCTTCTCGATTCTTTCTACTGTAGAAAAAGGCTGGGTGATAAAAAGTAAGAACGAGCACGGTCAGTCCCGCTATGATTTCTCTTATCTTGATAAAGGTGGTTACAGAATAACCATAGAAGGCCTTTCTCGAACATTTAATAAAGAATATTGGAACTATGCCAAATTGATCTCGGGAATTTTGAGACACGGTATGCCTATCGAATATGTCGTAGAGGTAGTAGCTAATCTTCAGCTACATCAAGATTTGTTGAATAACTGGAAGAATGGTGTCTCCAGAGCATTGAAGAAATACATTACTGATGGCACTGTTCCAGCTAAGAATGAATGTTCTGCCTGTGGTGACGATGCGCTGGTTTATCAAGAGGGTTGTCTCGTATGTAAAAGTTGTGGTGACTCAAAATGTGGCTAAAAATATAACCTATATTAATCCATGAAAAGAAAACGAGCGGTAATTATCGCTCGTTTTTTTTTGCATTAGCCTAAACTGTATTAAAAGCCCTTAATGTCTTTTTCTATTTTCAATTGTTTGCATGAGTCGCAACAAGATGATAAATGTAGATGATGACTTATTTTAGACAAGAAGGTCAAGTCGGAATATTAAATTTCCATTAACGATTATTGATTTATGAAGTAACTTTTATAACTTTTTTTTACCATATTTTAATTTAAAATTTAGCCGCACAGGATAGTAGAAACGCATACAATTGCGACTGTAAAAATGATTTTGAATAGCATTTAATGATCAATGATTAACCGTTTGAGTATGTATATTTTATTTCTTTTTGTATTAAAAGTTTTTTTAGCGAGAAAGATATTTAACTCCTTGTTGTAATTTATAAAGAATTGAAAAACAATAAAATAACAACTTTATAGCCTTGGATGCAATGTTAAGTTTTTAAAAAAGTCATGGATTTTGACACTTTTATTCATTTTGCTGTGTTACCTTAGCGTAAATTGAATATTAAATTAATGTTAACTTTTAAAGCCTAAAGTTATGGGAAAAGGAAAATTTAAAGAAGAGAGAAGGTTTCGCAACTGGGAGTTTTACGCACTCCTTGGATTTATTATCTTAGGGGCATTGTATAGGGTTTTAGAACAATTTGTCTTTGTTGAAGCTACGAATTGGGCATCAATAGGCGTTTTTACCGGAATCGCTCTGATCGCTGCTTCAATAATAGTTCTCATTTACAAGATCAAATTAGTAACGGTGGTTTCTAAGAAGGGGATCAGGTATCAGTTGTATCCATTACATTCAAAGAAAAGAAAAGTAAACTGGGATCAGATCGAGGAGTATAGAGTTGTGGATGCACCTGCCAAAAATAGATTCAGTGGTTGGAACATTTATTATAATACTGATAGTAAAACTTACGGTTTTGGGGAGACGAGAGGTCTGTATGTAAAGTTAAAAGACGGTGAAAATCTTTTCCTTGGAATTGAAAGCAAAAAAAATCTTGAGGAAAGTATTGCCATGCTGGCAAAGTAAGAATTAAATTTTATTTTTAAATAAAATTGGTTTGATTGATGGAGCCTGATGATTTCAGGTTCCATTTTCTTTGAACTTTATTGAAGTGCCCGGGGCGGGACTTGAACCCGCACGACCCAAAGGCCACAGGATTTTAAGTCCTGCGTGTCTACCAATTCCACCACCCGGGCTGAATAATTGCTGCTATACTTTTGGCAACTTAAAAAATTCAGGTAAGCAAAAAAAAAGAGCGAGAGACGGGATTCGAACCCGCGACCCCGACCTTGGCAAGGTCGTGCTCTACCAGCTGAGCTACTCTCGCTTTTATTAAGCGATTGCAAATATACGACCTCTTGCAAAATTACAACATTTTCTAACTGTTTTTTTTCTCTATTGACTGTGATAGTTTCTATCTTAACTATGGATAGGCTTGATAATCAAAGTGAAATAGCAGCTTTGGATCATGAATTTTTAATCAAAAAGGTCTAATTTTGCGTTTCTAAATTTAAAGAGAGGTATACAAGAACATAATTATGAGCAAAAAGGGACGAGTGTTAGTAGCAATGAGTGGAGGTATAGATAGTACTATGACCGCTTTGTTGCTGCATGAACAGGGTTATGAAGTAATTGGTATTACGATGAAAACCTGGGACTATGCTACTTCGGGAGGGACAAAAAAAGAAACCGGTTGCTGTAGTCTGGATTCGATAAATGATGCACGACAGGTAGCCGTTGATCATGGATTCCATCATTTTATTGTAGATATTAGAGATGAGTTTGGGAATTATGTTATCGATAATTTTATAGAAGAGTACATTGCAGGACGAACACCTAATCCATGTGTCTTGTGTAATACTCATATCAAATGGGAGGCTTTACTTCGCAGAGCGGATTCGCTTGATTGTGAGTTTATTGCTACAGGGCATTATGCGAGAATAGAACAAGATAATGGTCGATACTTTGTAAAAAAGGCTAAGGATTTATCCAAAGACCAGAGCTATGTGCTCTGGGGGTTAAGTCAGGAGTGTTTAAAGCGTTCAGCATTTCCACTGGGCGATTTACTGAAGACAGAGGTACGTCAAATGGCTTTTGATAGAGGCTACAAAGAATTGGCAGGAAAGCCTGAAAGTTATGAGATATGTTTTGTTCCCGACAATGACTATCGTGGATTCCTCAAAAGACATGTGGATGGGCTTGAAGGTCGAGTTGCAGGTGGAACTTTTGTCGATCAGGAAGGTAATGTACTCGGAGAGCATAATGGATACCCCTTTTTTACAGTAGGTCAGCGAAAAGGACTTGGGATAGCTTTGGGTGAACCTATGTATGTTACTGAAATTGTTCCCGATACCAATACGGTCATTCTCGGCAGAGAGAAAGATATGATACGCAATGGAATGCTGGTTGGTAATTTTAATTTTATGAAGTATCCATCGATTGAAAGGGAATTTGAGGTTGTGACAAAAATCAGGTACAGAGATCAGGGAACTTTGAGTAAAATACATATGGAGGGGGAACTTGTAAAAGTTAATTTTCTCGCCAATGTAAAGGGAATTGCTCCCGGTCAATCTGCGGTCATGTATGAGGGTGAAGATATTGTTGGGGGCGGTTTGATCCGTTCATCTGTTTTTAATTAACATTGGACGAAAGTGAGAAAATTAGAAAAACTTCATTTAGGTGGTCAAGTCCTGAAAACTCATGGCAAGGAAGGTGAGATTAAACTTGCTGCAGAATTCGATGTTTTTCTCGAGTTACTAAAAAAAGCCGAATATATTTTTATCCTAAACTTTGGAAGTAAAGTTCCTTACAGAATTGATTCCGTGAGGGGAGGAGATCCGCCGATTGTTTCTCTTGAAGATATAAATACACCGGAAGATGCTGAGAAGCTATGTGGCAACCCATTTTATTTTCTGGATACTGACTTCCAGTTAGTTAAAAATGAAATTCTTACTGATCCACTGAAAATCTTGGAAGGCTTTTTGCTCATCGATACAGTAAGCGGCAAAAGGGTAGGAGATATCGTAACACTTGTTGAAGTCCCGGGTCAAATACTTGCTACTGTTTTTGATAGTGAAACTGAGAGGGAACATATTATACCCATACACTCAGATCTTATTGTTCACTTGGACGAAGTGGGT
>RECS01000026.1 GCA_007693915.1 Saprospirales bacterium
ATAGATGAGTGTGGGGATGGTAGGGGTTATATAGCAGATGATTCGGTACAGGTGTACGGAGATTTTTCGATGGATAGCATAAGAGTAAGGATAGTAGATGATCCTGCTGGGGCAGATGGTAGCCTTGTAGCACCTGATCCGTCAAATGGAATTACTGTCGGGTCGGGTACGGCTGAGCTACTCACCACAGGGATTATGGATTTTGTTGATTGGGAGTCATGGCTTCGACAGGTGGAGTATGTGGATAGTTCAGATCCACCTGCTTCAGGATTGAGGAGGATTGCAGTAATCGGTTATTTTAATGAAGGAGAACGAACGGATACAGCATGGTCAGAGATAGAAGTGTTGGTTCCGGAAATCAGTGCAGGACTCGGTGGAGAATTTGAAGAGTGTCCAAATGGTGAGTCGGTAAACTTATTTACTTATTTGACCGGAGCAGATGAGGGAGGACATTGGGAACCCAACTTTCCCGATGGGGAGATAGAATTGCTACCTCAGTATAGCGGCACGTATTACTACATAGTGGAGGATGCAGAGTGTGGAAGTGATACCGCTCAAGTAGAGTTATTTGTATGGCCGGGCCCTGATGTAGAAATAACCGGAGGAGGCATTTACTGCGAGGGCAGTACAATTAACCTGGAACTGCAGGGAGATGTTGGTGGCACTACTTCTTTGTTATGGAGCACTGGATCAACTGCAGATAGGATAGAAATAACTGAGCCGGGTACTTATTGGCTTCGAATGGTTTATGAAGAGGATTGTATATGGACAGATACAGTTTTAGTTGCTTTTGAGGATAGAACTGTTGTACAGGAGGAAATCGGGCTTTGTCCAGATGAGGTGCTTGATTGGCAAGGTCAGCAAATAATAGAAGAGGGTCAGTATGAGACCATCCTATCCGGTTCAGGAGGTGATTGTGATACGCTTTTTCAATTGACAGTTGTAGCGAGTGAGTATGTAAATGCGAACCTCTCGAGAGAAATATGTCCGGGAGAATCTTTCGAAATCAATGGGACAGTATTTTCTGAACCGGGCGAATTTGAGTTGGTGCTTCCTGCTACTGATGGATGTGATACGCTTTTATCTATTGTGGTAGATTGGTCTGAAGATATAGAGAGAAGGGAAACCCTGAGAATTTGCCCTGGTGAAAGTATTGAGGTAGAAGGGGAAATGTTGTCAGAAGCGGGAGAATATGAGTTTACCATCTCATCAGTATTGGGTTGTGATACGATTTTATTGGTAAGACTGGAGCATGAGTTTGTGCCGGAGGCAGCAATCATAGGACCTGACAGGGTCTGTGAAGGAGAGGAAATTCTGCTAAGGGCGAGTCCACAGGAGCAATTGCAACAAATATTCTGGAGTATAGGAGATATTAGTAGTGAGATACGCATATCTGAGGGTGGACTATATAGTTTTGAAGCCATTACCTATGATGACTGCGGTGTTTATGCAGAAAAATGGATAGAAGATTGCCCATCAAGACAGGTGTATATCCCCAATGCTTTTTCTCCGAATAATGACGGCGTCAATGATGAGTGGACAATTTACACTGCTGCTGAAGCAGTGGAGTTTGAGGTTCAGATATATAATCGCTGGGGTGCTAAAGTTTTTGAACAAAAGGGGCCATCCATCAGCTGGGATGGAAGTTACAGAAACGAAATCCTTCCCGGCGGTGTGTATGTTTTTCAATTGCGATTGATCTTCTCCGATGGTGAGATTGTAGATCGAATTGGTGAAGTGATGTTGGTGAGGTGATCTAACAAATTATCAGTAATTTCAGAAAATACTAACCCCTCCTTATGGCTGGGAACTCAGCATCTCCGAAACAGGAACTCTTATATTGTCGATAATCCCAATGATGAAGGCATCACCATAGCCTGACTCTCTGAGCGCTTCTCTTTGGCTGATAGCATCTTCATAGCGGGAGAAATTTCCATTAGCAAGTCGGTAAATCCCGTCTTCATTTAGAGTGAAAAAGGAGTGGTTGTTGATAGGGTCCATGGCTTCTGTATCTATTTCAGATGATGAACTGAGTAATTGGACACTGTAAAATGCATCTTTAACCAATGCAGGTCTTGATCTTTCTTCTTTTACCGATGATTCAGTTTCTTCAATATTTTCTACTAGATCATCAGGGTGGATGTCTGCGCTTGCATCCTGCGCAGAGGGTCTTGCTACAGGTACTGCTGTGGGTTCATATCCCCAATCTCTTAAATATTGCTGAACAGCGCGTAAAATAGATAGTGCGATGTCTCTTTGTCCCTCCAAACTGGCGAGATATTTTTCCTCCTCAGCATTACTTAAAAAGCCTGCTTCTACCAATACGCTTGGCATGGTGGCTTGTCTTAAAACCAAAAATCCTGCTTGTTTAACTCCACGACTATGTCTTCTTGCTGTATTTTCAAATTCCTGCTCCACCAATGATGCAAATCGTATGGAGTGACCCAGATAGGCATTTTGATAAGCAGAAAAGATAATGTGACCTACAGGGGAGTTTGGGTCATATCCTCCATAGTGTTCTTCATAATCTTCTTCCAATGCAATAACTGCATTCTCCCTTTTAGCAACTTCAAGATTCTCTTGAGCCCTGTGTAATCCAAGTACAAAGGTTTCAGTCCCTTTTACATTAGGGCGATTTGGGGCTACATTACAGTGAATACTTATGAATAAATCCGCTCTAGCCTTATTGGCTATGTTGGCTCTTTCATGCAACGGGACAAATACATCCTCATTCCTAGTCATCAGAACATTGACATCGGGGAAATGCCTTTTGATCAATTCCTCTAAAATCAATCCAATGGACAATACGATATCTTTTTCTTTAGTTATTCTGCCGACTCCGCCGGGGTCTCTGCCTCCATGACCGGGGTCTATGACTATTGTTTTTACAGGGTTTCCATTGCTTTTTATCGCAGACAATTCTTCTATGAGTTGCGACGTAAAAATGGTTTCCATGGCAGCGGCTTCTAAAGAAATGTCGTTATTACTGTCAAAATTACTTGGTGCATCAGCTAAAACCGGTATTTTTGCAGTTAATAAAAAAGCCATTAGGATTAATATCAATGTTTTGGTATTCATGCTTTAGGCTGTTTTTGAGTGATTTTATATATTAAAAATAAATTTAATATAAAGGTACTGCTTTTTTTATTATCCGGTACATAAAGTTGAAAATTTTTGAGATTTTTTTTTCTAGTCATACTGTTTGCCGCATTTCTTCCGGTCCTAATTAACGCTCAAATTCAGGAAAGAGATACACTTTCTCCTGCTGAATCTTCTGTGGTATCCGGGATTGTGCCATTTTCCCCACAAGGGCCGGGAGATCCGGTTGCCTATATGGCAAGGGACAGTAAGGTGTATGATAACAGGGCAGGAATATTTCATTTATATGGTGGTGCGCAGATAAAATATCAGGATTTGATATTGGATGCGGATTACATTTATATTGATCTCAATCGCAATCTTGCTTTTGCACAGCCGTATCCCAATGAAGATGGAGAATTGGATGGCTTTCCTGTTTTTCAGGAGGGCAATCAAACTTATTATGCGAATGAGATCAGCTATAATTTTGTGACCAGTAAGGGAAGGGTAGAGGGTGCTTTTACCCGGCAGGGAGATCTCAATATTCACGGTAAGCGAACTAAATTTATTGGTCAGAAGGATAGTGAAAATGAATCCGATTTTATTATTTATCAGCAGGATGCATTGTTTACAACTTGCGATCATGCACATCCTCACTTTGGAATCAGGTCAAGTAAGCAAAAAGTAATTCCCGGGGAGCTTGCAGTAATAGGCCCATCCAATCTTGAGATTGCTGGTGTACCAACTCCACTTTGGTTGCCATTTGGTTTTTTTCCCTTAATTGAAAGTAAAAAGGCAGGCTTGATATTTCCAAATGATTTTGAATTTTCTCCCAGATGGGGATATGGCCTGAGTAATGTGGGGTACTACATTCCCATCAGTGATTATATGGATGCGGAAATTTTGGGTAGTATTTATATGCGGGGATCGTGGTCCTTGGGCGGGAATCTTCGCTACAACAAACGTTATAAGTACAATGGCTCCCTCAATCTTGGCTATTCAGTATTTAAAGAAGAAGCACAGGAGAGTACAGATATACTGGTCAACCGGTCTTTCAGAATAAATCTTAGTCACCGACAAGATGCAAGGGCACATCCCACTAGGACTTTTGGAGGCAGTATTAATATCGAGACCAATCAATTTCGAAATTTGAATTTCAATGATTACAATAATGTTTTTAACAATCAGTTAAGTTCTAATTTTTCCTTTTCTCAGGCGTTTCCGGGAAGACCATTTCGTCTGAGTGCCACTTTTTCGCATTCTCAAAACACCCAGACCAGGCAGATGAATGTATCCTTTCCCAATGTCAATTTTCAGATGAATCAGATTTTTCCATTCAAGCGGCAACAAAGGACTGGTTCGGAGCAGTGGTATGAGAAAATCAGTTTTAGGTATAGTGCCAATTACCAGAACAGGTTTCAAAGTGCTGATTCGCTTTTTCTATCACCGGAGTTTTTTGAGTCATCAAGAATGGGTTTAAGGCATACGGCTTCCTCCAACGCAGTATTTAGAGTCGCTCGATATTTTAATCTTACCCCATCAGTTGATTATAACGAAGTTTGGTATATAAAATCACTTGAACAGAGATTTGACGAGGAATTGGACATCCGTGTAGATACTATTTTTAGCCCAGATAGCAGTGAATTTTTTCTTCAACGGGATACCCTAAGTTTTGGAAATTTTACGGAAATCGATAGACGTGGATTTGAGTCCTACAGAACCATTAGGGGTGCATTGAATTTGAATACGCAGATATTTGGGACAATCCATTCTAATCGGGGATTTTTTAGGGGGATTCGGCACGTAGTTAAACCCAATATAGGTTTGAGCTATTCACCAGATTATTCGAGAGAATCTCTGGGCTATTTTGAACAATTGCCATTTATTGATAATAGGGGTAAAAGAGATACCCTGCAGTACTCTATTTTTAGAGATGGAATATTTGGCGGGCCACCTACCGGAGGGCCTCAGATGTTAATGAATTACAGCATTGGGAATACAGTGCAGGCCAAGTTTTTTTCCAGAAGAGACTCAAGCATAAATGATGTGAACCTGATCAGTAATTTCAATATCAGCGGAAATTACGATTTTAATCGGGACTCTCTAAATTGGAGTATGGTGAGAATGAGTGGTACTACTCGTGCTTTTAGAGGGCTTTCGACCATTACTCTTGGTGTGATGTATGATTTTTATGCCCTAAATGATGAGGGTCAGCGGGTTGATAAGTTTTACTGGAGTGAACAGGGAAAACCCCTTCGTTTTGTAATGGCTAATTTAAGAATTAACACCTCTCTTACAGTCGATAGGATATTGCAAATGCTTCCTTTTATTGACCAATCCAGAGAGGGAAGTAGTGTGTTTGATATGTTCAAAAACTTATCTATTAATCACACCATCGATTTTGATTTACGCCCCGACAATCCTGATGGGAATTTGAATGTACGATCCCATTTTATCAGCCTTAGGGGCAGGGTTCCGCTTTCGGAGAACTGGGGGTTAACCTTTACTAATATTGATTATAATTTTACTCAACAGAGAATGACTTATCCAGATTTCGGAATCAGTAGGGATCTTCACTGCTGGCAAATGAATCTGAGTTGGCAACCGCGCCGCGGAACTTATCAATTTACCATCAGTGTCAAGCCGGGTACATTAGACTTTATCAATGTGCCTTACCGGAAGAGTAGGGTGGATGGATTTACAGGCTTTTAATTGGATTACGAGTTGCGAATTACGAATTTTGTCTGTTGACAGGGTTGGTGTTGATGGGATGTAGCAGGATTAGTTAGAAAGTTGGAAAATTGGCCCTTCGGCATTGCTCAGGACATCGCCCTTCGGCATTGCTCAGGACATCGCCCTTCGGCATTGCTCAGGACATCGCCCT
>RECS01000168.1 GCA_007693915.1 Saprospirales bacterium
ATTCCCTCCAAAGAGCCGCTTTCTTTTGGATTACTGACCCTGGATGCAGCTTTTTCATTATCCACTACGGTAGCAGAATTGCAAGCTCAAAACCAGTTAACTACTCCCTACTCGGACTTCCCAAAAAGGGAAAAAGAAGCCTTAATGCAACACAGTATATGGATTTATACTTCAGCACTTGAGGGTAAGGTGTATAACCGGGAGGATTTTGAACTTAAATTAAAGAAAGAAATAGAACGACAAACCGGAATGACATTCGAAGAAATGCCAGATGAAATAAAAAGTAGCCTGATGGAAGGTGTTAAACAGTTCTGGGAGGCATTCCAGTTGTTGGGAGATAAATCAGGAGCCTTTAAAGGGTCTTGATGAATTGAAAAAACAAAAACATACAGTTATGAAAAATCTGATTTTACTAATTGCACTCTTTTTTTCAGCAGAAATCATATCCACACAGCTCTTTGCACAAACTGTAGAGGAAATACAAGCTGCTGAATCGGAAGCACCATCTGAATCAAAAGAAAAAGAGATGTATGTAATTGTAGAAGGGAGTTCAGATGCAGTTGTTTTGGAGGATGAAAGTCGTTGGAGCAAATCTCTGGGTTCCTTAAGATTAGATCAAAAGGTTACTGTTTTAGATTCTACTCAACTTGATGATCAAGGGAGGACTTTGATAAAAGTAAGGGCAGTAATCGATAAGGATACCGTGGTGGGCTGGGTAAAAAAGGTTATCCTAAGTGACAAGCCTGCAAGTATAGAGGCAGCGGGAAGTGAAGGTGCAGGTGTTGCAGCTGCAGGTCAAGGAGCGAAAGGAATAGTTACACCCAGTAAAGATCCTATCGATTGGGATAATCTCGACCTAACCTCAGCCAGAATGAAGCCCAAAGCTCCTGTAGTCCCCTGGTGGGTATACGTCGGTGGAGGAGCTGTGGTGACCGGAGTAGGAATCATCATTCTCAGCGATGATGATGATGATCCGGATGACCCCATAGTCACCCCACCTTTAACGGTCGGTGATGCCACAATAACTGTTACTTGTGGAGAAGGAGGCACTTTTGATCCCCTGACTGTAAGTGAAGGTGAAGAAGTTCGATTGATGAGCATAGAAGATCCCACAGGACTGGCTATGAGGGATGGCAATTTGATTATTATTAGCCCTCAAGCCCAGGAGGATTTTACTTTAACTTTCACAATGACTGACGATCATGGACAGGTGGCGATGGGCACCTTGTCTGTAAATGTGGATGTACCAAGTATTACTGTAGGGGACCTGGAGTTCGAAGCTGAAATGGGCGGCAATCTTGAATTCAATATTTTTGCAACCATCAATTGCCCGGACTGTGAATTGAGTTCGGTAGGGGGACATCCATCTCTTGACCAATTAGAATTCAGCGAAGACGGGAATGTTTCATTAAGTTTTAATCCCGAATTCAGCGGAATGCTTGTACTGCCCTATACAGTAATGAATGACTGTGGATCTACAGCCTCAGGACTGATTCGAATCAACATTGAAGAAGAGCTTAACCCACCGGAGGCCAATGATGTCACTGTGACTGTTATCTGTGGAGAAGGGGGTTCTGCGGATCCCCTAGACAATGATGTGGGTGAGGGATTGAGCTTAGAGGGATTTGAAACTTCTGTGGATTGGGTTGTTCAAGAGGGTGACCTACTTTTGATTTCTCCCGACGCCACAGACAATTTTGAGATCGTATATACGGTGGTAAACAGCGATGGGCTGAGTGCTCAAGCAACCGTTTTTGTCACCGTAATTAAACCTCCATTTGAAGTAGATAATTTCAACTTGACGGCTGAATCAGGACAAACTCTTGAGTTTTTGGTTTTAGATGAAATAAGTTGTTCTGAATGTGTTCTTCTTGAAGTTACTGGCGATCCGAACTTTGTTGGAGAGCTTGATTTTCAGAACGGAATAATTTCTATTGTAATCAGCCCAGACTTTAGTGGAGAAGCAGTATTTACTTTTGTAATAAGGGATGCCTGCGGTACAGAAGCTACCGGAACCTTGACAATTATTGTCAGTGATATTCCCTGCGATGATATAGTAGGAGAAGTCCTTACTACCAATTCAGATTGCGGAATAGAAAACGGGGTATTGATTTTCGCTACAGAGGAATTGTTTGGTGCTTATAACTTCCTTTTGAATGGAGAGCCGTCTGGAGATACCATCACGGGTTTAGCTCCTGGAACTTATACATTAACCGTAATTGAGGCTGACAATGAAAATTGCAGAGAAGATTTTGAGGGAGTAATTGAGGAAAATCCATTTGAACCAGATATATCATTTACCACCGTTCCGGGTGACTGTGCCAACTCAGGAGATGTACAAATTTTGGTTAATGAAGATCCTTTACTAATAGATTACAGTTTAGAGGTCAATACCAGTTTTGGAGAATTTGTTTATGGTTATGATGGAGATGATATTAGTTCCCTCTTAAATTTGATGGAAGGGGACCTAAATGACAATCTTCTTTTGGGTCCAATTCAACTGACTTTCTCAGTACCGGGGGCTGAAGAGCGCTGTAATCAGACGTTCGATCTGGAAATCCCGGAAGAGGAAATCCCTTTCAGTTTGGAAGATTTGGAATATGAATCAACAGTGGGCGAGGAATTTACAGATAATTTTCTGGATTATGCTGTAGGTACTGATTTAGTGATTATAGATCACCAATCTTTACCCGGTATCAGTTTTTCTATCAATACTGATGGGACTTTTACTTTTGAGGGTCTTGAAGTCGGGACTTATATCGTTGAAATTACAGTGGAAGACATTTGTGGCAGACAATTAACCGGAATCATCATGTTTGAAGTTGAACCCGAAGAATGTGTTTTTGATGTATCTTTTACGGTAATTGACGCCGGTTGTGGGCAATCTAACGGACTTGCGTTTGTGGAAGTTTTCCCTCCAAATAATCAACTGGAGTATTTATGGAGCAATAACCAGGAAGGACAAACCTTACAAAACGTTAGTGCCGGAATTTACTCAGTAACAGTCACAGACCCTACAAGAAATTGTTCAGAGGACTTTGCTGTAATCGTAGGTGAAGAAGACGAAGGGGAGTATTTGAATTCTTTTGAAACCATACCCGGAAATTGCAATACGGGACCTGGTTTATTATTGGAGACCGAGCCCAATGCTGATGGATTTTATATACTTGAAGCAATAAGTCCTGATGGAGATGAGATAGTTGTTGAAATTCCTACCGGTTTTTTCTTTCTGGAGGACATAATAGATTTATTCCCCGGCACTTGGCAATTTACCATCATTGATCCTACAGCGGGAGAATCCTGTGCGCAGTCGTTTACCGTTGAATTACCAGAAGCTAGCCTTCCTGAATTGGTAGTGAACGAAATAAATCCACCTAGCGGTCCCGGTCAAAGTGATGGTAGTATTCTGATTACAGTTTCAGGAGGGATCCCTCCCTATACGCTGATTATCAATGATGATGAATTTTTACTCTCTAGTCCGGGAACCTATGAAGTATCCGGAATTTCACCGGGAGTATATGAAATGATTATCATTGATTCGGATGACTGTTTCTCTGATGTGATCGTATTGGAAATAGAGGCACAAATTCAAAGCCCACCCTGGTTGCTCACAGATGGGAAAAATGGTTTACTTAGTTTGAAAAACAGTTTCTTTCAGAGCGATGAAAAATTTCATTTGATTCCTGATTTTTCTTCTGATCCTGAGCATATTGGCCAAAATGAAGTGGTGGAAATACTTCCTTTAAATTCAGCAGGTATTACATTGGGATACCGACTTAAACATCTTCCTTTTTCTGCTTCATTGGGTATGTTCAGTAGTTCGGCGGTTGTAATAAATGGTGAAGGCTTAGTAATTGGCGACTCCAGGTTTTATACCTTTTTTCCGACCATATCCTGGCGACCATTTGATAACTTCAATTCCTTAAACATTGATCTTGGTTTCAGGTATACAATGGGGATATTTGAATCGGTTTCAAATTCGCTCACTAAAGCTAAATTTTCTGACCTTCCTCTTGGACTGAGTTTTGATCACGAATTCGGAAGCAACAATAAACTTCGGGTTTACGGCCATTGGGTTTTTAATTTTGAAGACCACAGGAGTTCATACCCGGAGTACGGTATTCAATTTTCTGCAGAAATTAGGTAAAAAAGCCTGAATAGAATTAGTTTTGCCCCTAAAAACAGGGTGAATCCAAAAGGAAAAAATATATATGACGCAGCTTTCATTGGTGGAGGCGCTGCGTCTTTTTTTGCAGCGATACAGTATGCAGACCTTAAGCCCCAAGCTCGATGTGTCATTATTGAAAAAGGGAAAAACCTGCTGAATAAAGTCCGAATTTCCGGTGGTGGTCGATGCAATGTCACCAATACCATCAGTATGCCTGCTGAACTGGTAAAAAACTATCCGCGGGGGGAAAAAGAACTTTTGGGACCTTTTCACCAATTCAGTTCTCAGGATACCGTCGAATGGTTTGAGTCGAGAGGGGTCAAACTAAAAACAGAATCCGATGGAAGAATTTTTCCGGTATCTGATTCTTCCTCTTCCATCATTGACTGCCTGATGAATGAAGTACGGAAAAAAGATATTGCCATTGTGACTGGGGAAAATATCACCGACATTTCTTTTTCCGATGAAAAAGAATGGGAGCTCAAAGGAAGCAGTCAAAACTTCAACACTAAACTCCTTTTTCTCGGAAGTGGCAGCAGTCCTGCCATGTGGAAAATGTTGGAAAGTAAACTCGGCTTAAAAATTATCCCGCCTGTTCCCTCGCTTTTTACCTTCAATATCAAGGATCCAAGAATAAAAGATCTTCCGGGTATCAGTTTAAAAGAAGCTGAAGTTTTTATCAGGAACAGCAAACTGCAAAGTAATGGACCGCTACTCATAACGCATTGGGGTATGAGTGGACCTGCTATCCTGAAACTATCCGCCTGGGGGGCACGGGAATTAGCCGAGAAAAAATACCAATTTGAAATCGCAGTCAACTGGATAGCAGACTTTTCGCCACAGGATTTTATTACAGACAATCGAAAAAAACATCCCTCAGCCTTGGTCATCAACCACAAGCCGGAAGAAATTCCCTCTCGTTTGTGGAAGAGTTTGTTCCAACAAAGTGGAATAGATGAAAAAAAGAAATGGGCCGATCTGAATAAGGCCGAAATGCTGAAACTGGAACAAATGTTAAGCGAATCGGTATTTAAGGTGAATGGAAAAAGTACTTTCAAGGAAGAATTCGTGACTGCCGGGGGAATTGATTTAAAAGAGGTGGACCTTAAGAAATTTTCGCTAAAAAAGTATCCGACTCTATTTCTGGCAGGGGAGGTATTGAATATTGATGCCATAACCGGAGGCTTTAATTTTCAGGCGGCATGGACCGGAGGATGGATTGCAGGAACCAATATGGCGTACCAGGAGCATTAATCAAAAAAGAAGTAACTATTTTAGGATGGACCCTGATAGGATCATATATTAATAACCACAGGCGAAATCCGTGGTTATTAATTGTATAATATTACAAATTTTGGCGGGATTTTTGCAGATAAATGGAGAAATAATGACAAAATTAAAAGAAACTCCAAGATCGTAAATAGTTACAAAAAATCTACGTACATGACAAAAATAAAAAAAATTATAGAACAAAACTATATGAATAATAATACTGCGACCAAAAATGCCTGTAATTTAGCTATTCAAATAAATTAGCTTATTTAGTATCTAATCTATTTTTATCACAATAAGCATTAAAAAAGACTTGGTTCACGCCAAGACCCAAAGTTAAGTTTACCAAGCAGAAGGCATGGCCAAGACAATTAAGTAAGTTCAGACTTTCATGCAAGAAACTATGTATTTTTGATTGCCAAACAACTTCAAATAACCACATACCCTTTGCGCGACTTTGCGCCTTGGAGGCTTTGCGAGAAATA
>RECS01000064.1 GCA_007693915.1 Saprospirales bacterium
TACATACTCTCTTTTAAAGCGCGTTAACCGCCCAAACTTTGTAGCTTTGAGATTGCCTTCGTTTATCTGCTTGTGTAAAAAAGGTAAGCTAACACCCATCATTTCAGCTAGCTGTTTTCTCGTAAGCATTTCAGGTAATTTTTTTTCATTTTGGGGTTGGTTGTTTACCGCTTTTTGTACAGCCTTTGCGATTAATTCGCTTAATTGTTCGCTGCTTAATTGAGTTAAAATAATTTGCTCCATCACATTAATTTTTTGTATAATGCAAAGATAAGAGCAAGTAAAGGTTACCTCATAGCGTTTTTATTTAACTATGGTTGAAAACAACCATCTTTATTTTTTACCCCCGCAAATTAACCTTATTGAGTTTTTACACAACTCTTAATTTAGCCTGTCTAGATTCCAGTTCTTTTTGTAGTCGTGCTTTTGCAAGTATTTGTCTGCTGATATATTGCTCTGTTTGGCTGGCTTTGGAATGTGATAGTAATTCCTGAATTTCTAATAATGGTTGACCCTTCAAATACATGGCAGTAGCTGCAAACCTCCGGGCAACATGAAAAGTCAACAAATCATGCTTTGGCTTTTTCGTGGTAATTTCCTTCAATCCTTCATTGATTTTGATTTCCACCAAATCATTTAGTCCTGCTTTTTTCGCTATGCTTTTCAGCTCTCTGTTAATAAATTGATTGGCATACTTTGGCAGCTCATAACCGTTTGTTGTCCTGTATTTTTCAAATAGGTGGTTATACTTTTCAGGAATTATTATCATGACCGGGGCTTTCGTCTTGGTGGTGATCATTTGGATGACTATTACCCCCCCAATGTTTTTAATGTTATCCCTGTCTAGTTTCTGTATATCTGAAATTCTTAGAGCCGTAACGCACGCTATCAAAAACAAATCTCTTATCCTGTCTTGCGTATTTTCTAGCTCCACCGTTCGGAGCTTGTCAACGTCTGTATTGTCTAAAGTGAATTTGGCGGTCGCTGTCGTTGTTTTTTTCAATCTCCTAAAGAAATACTCATTGCTGTGATAACCTTTGTCATAAGCTATTCTAGCGATCGTTTTTAGTTGCTTAATTCGATTTGATAAATAGTTTCTGCTCCAATTGTTATTTTCATCTATGGCAAATTCATTTATTTTTTCCTTCAAATCGTCATCCATCTGCTCCCATCTTACCCGCTTATCTCCGATAAAAGCCTCAAACTTTTTCCACCATGCCACAAACGCCCGGTATGCAATTATTGATTTTTCACTGTATCTGTTGCCTGTCTTTTCTATTAAGATTTTCCCGGATGTGATTGATTCTAAAAATTCCTTGGCATAATCCAATATAAACCTATCAGACCCCCGCAAATGTACCTCCCTGCCTAGTACTTCTTTTATGATTCTAGTTTTGATGTCTTCAAGCTGTGGAATTGGTTTTGTAATGGAGGCTTCAGATACAATCCCATCAATCCTTTTTAACTGACTAGAAATGAATTTTAAATGAGTTGCCGCCCCCTGCTTGTGATTACGGATAAGTCTTTGCCCCTCCCTTGTTTTGGTATCTATTGGCTGACTTACTTTTTTATCCCATAGCTCCGTAGCTATCCTTAATTGCGTGGAAAATACTTTTCTCTTACCCTTGTGATTAAGTTTGCAGATAATGGTGGAAACGCTCGCTTTTGGTGAAGATAGATAAAATTTTACAGTAACATCATACATGATTGTTGGCTTTGTGATTCGGTGCAAAAATACCTATATCACAACTCATTTACAACTTTATGCGTGACTTTATGCAGATTTGGTTAATTCCCGTTTATCTGTGTTTTCTCTGAATTACTCTATATTAGTGGAAAGTAGCGGGTTTTGATGCTTTTTGTTAATCTTCATAAACCCCTGATAAACAATGAAAAGTAGACCCACTAGGACTCGAACCTAGGATTACAGAACCAAAATCTGCCGTGTTACCAATTACACCATGGGTCTAAAATGATCGCAAAGATAAGACAATCTTTTTTTTTGCAAATAGCTAGACAAGTTTTTTTTCTAGTTTAAGATTGTTTTTTATCTGAAGAAAGTTGATAAACTTCTGGAAGATTCCTCCCAAGACCATCGTAATCCAAGCCGTAACCTACAACAAACTCATTCCCTATCTCAAAACCTATCCAGTCTATCTTATAGTTAAACTTGAATGCTTTTGGTTTAAATAACAAGGTTGCAATTTTTATTTCTTTAGCACCTGCTTTTAATAGTTGGTCCTTCAAATATAAAATACTGTTACCAGTATCAATAATATCTTCAACAATCAAAATTTTTCTACCTTTCACATCTTTTTCCCATTGTTTTGTCATAAGTACTTTTCCAGTTGTTCCCAGTCCTGAATAAGACTTTATTCTGACAAAATCCATTTCTAGCGGAACATCAATATTTTTTACTAATTCTGCGCAAAACATTACAGCACCTTGAAGTACTCCCATAATTACGGGAATGTCATCTGTCTTATATGCAGAAGAAATCTCTTTACCCAAATCGAGGATTCTGTCCTCTAGTATATTTCTAGTAATAAGAATTCCAAAGTCGAGATCGTGCAGTTTTACAGTTTTTTCCATATAGTAAAAAAGTAAATCAATTCTATTTGTTTAATAGAATGTTGTTTTTTCAGTTTACAATAGCAAAATTAATTTATTTTATGGTCTGGCATGATTTTTGGATATTAATCTTTTAACGAACTTGCCACCATCTTACATTGTTAATAATGTGGATAAAGTAAAGATCATTACAGGTTAAATGCTATTTTTTATAAAAAAAATTAAAGCTATGAATAACGGAGAAAAAGGATTTTTGGCTTTTTTAGCTGGTTTGGCGACAGGTGCTGCAATTGGTGTTCTGTTTGCTCCAAGATCTGGTGAAGAAACTAGAAAGATAATTGGTGATAAAGCCGATGAATATTCAGATGAAGCCCAGAAACAAATCAATGAGATGGTGGAAACCGGAAAAGGAGAAATCTCAAAAGCCAAGAAAAAAGCTATGGATGCAGTAGAGAAAGCGCTAAAAGATTTGAAGGATGCTGAAGATGCTCTCGCTGATGAGGTGAAAGGTAAATCCTCAAAATAAATTTTTCAGGTGTCCTTTTGGATATTTTTCCTATTAAGGTCTCTTGGATGAAAGCTTAGTGAATGGCAAACAATACTGAAAGTAACCGTATTGAGGTGATAATTGAAAATCTATTCAATTATTTTAATGCAAGATTAGAACTTATCAAATTGGATTTTATCCGGTTTGGGACCAATACTACATCTGCCTTACTAAAATTATTGGTAATTGGTGGGTTGCTATTTGTTACTATTTCTTTTTTTGGTTTTGGTTTGGCTTTTCTGATAGGTGAGATTTTCAGTAGCATGTCTCTTGGGTTCTTTGTTGTGGGGCTGGTATTTGGTATATTGGCTCTGATTCTCACTAGAGTGTGGAAAAAGCGTATCAAGCCCGGTATAATGAGAATGTTTATAAATATGATGCCCGATGAAGAGGAAGATCAATGATTTGAAAGATTTGAAAATTGCTAGATTGGAGGCTAAACTAAAAGCTGCTGAATCTCTTCGCTTAGCTAAGGAAGCTGGAACAGATATCAAGGAAGATTTTAGTGGTATTGTTGCTATTGGTAAGACAGTAAAAAAGTTTATTAGTCCATCTAAATCTGTTGCTAATAAAGGCAATGACAATTCATCTAACTATAATGCTGTCGGATTGGATAATTTTTGGAATGAATTGGGTTTAGATATGTTGGTGCAATTTAGAAAAAAAGGGGTAAAGTGGCAGTCCGTAATCATTCCCATTGGAATATGGCTGATAAAGAATGGGTATCTCCAGCACATTGCTACAACAAAAAAATCCGAGATTTATACCATTCTATTGAATGCAGTTAGAAAGGCAAGAAGCAAAATGAAGTAATCAAAAATTATACAGAGCGATGCAAGATAAAAACAGATTTGATAGGAATGAGGGGGAGACCTCATCAGGTTTTTTATTATGGGGAATAGCTGGTCTTGGTGCTGGTTTGGCTATTGGTTTATTAATTGCTCCGGACAAAGGCCAAAAGATCCGACAAAACCTTAAAAAGTCTATTGAAGATGGTCTGGATCACCTGCTTGAATCGGTTGAAAATTCTCTGGAAAAAGCTTATGAGCAAGCGGTAGAGGACGAAAAAGCTAAGGAGGACACTGCTTCGAGCTAATTTTTCTGAAGTTGTCCTTAATATATCCTAAATTTTACTGAATTTTTATTTTTGATTTTGTTTTATAACAAGTTCATTTCTCTTTGAAAATATAGAAGATGTTTCTATATTTACGACTCAGTCAAATCTAGAAGAAAATGAATGTAAAATCTCTGTTTAAAACAAATGATATAAAAGGATACGAGTTGATCCGCTTAATTCTTGGCCTTGTATTTCTAGTTGCCGGTATTCAAAAATTTATTTTCCCAGAAACTATGGGGCCCGGTCGATTTGAAGACTTAGGATATTCTAATCCGGAATTCACTGCATATTTTGTTGGCTTTTTTGAGGTCTTATCTGCCATTTTAATTCTTGTTGGCTTAGCTACGCGTTTTGCTGCCGTTCCATTGATCGTGATTATGTGTGTAGCAATAATTACTACTAAGTTTCCGCTGTTCGATGATGGATTCTGGCGCTTCGCTCATGCAGTGCGTCTTGACTTCAGCATGCTAATGACTGCATTGTTTGTCTTTGTAAATGGTGCCGATAAGAGGTCTCTTGATGAGAAACTTTTCAATAAACATAAGAATGATCGCTAAGCTTAATCATTTTTGTAATAGATTAAATTTTTGGCTTCAAAACTACTGATTATCCGTTAGGGATGCGATTAGACCTTTGACTACGCAGTTGATATATTAGTTGTTTTTTTTGGCTTTGTATATTTTTACTATTTTTCGAGCTTTTTAAAAGAAGTTTTAATCTGATGTTTAGGTTTGTTATTGTGTTTTTAATAAGTTTCCTCGTTTCCATTCAGCTTGAAGGGCAGATAGTTCACAACTTTTTCGGAAAAGATCTGATGACTATAAGAGAGAACAACCATTGGATAGTTTCTAATGCTATTGAAGAAATTTATGAATTAATTATTGATAAAGAAAATGCCAATGCAGAATTGCGGAGATATACTTTTGATCACAATGGACTTCCCATACTAATTTTGACAGGAATCGTAGATACATCTTGGGCTTATTCTGATCAATTCTCTGCTGAAGTAGAGTATAGCTTTATTTATGTAATGGAGGAGTTGTTTCTGAGGAGGAAGGTAAACCAACGGAGTTTTCAGGGACTAATAAACAGAGAGAATATTTTTAGTGAAACCAAGTATGTAAATTATTTTAACCGCCCCCAATTCAAGGATGGTAAAGGCTTGGAGTTGAACTTTTACTTTACCCCCGGTGGAAGACCACTAGAGATTTCTATTCAAAATTCCAATAGCCAGGAAATTCATTTTCACTTATCTTATCAATCCAACAGGGTAGATGAGGTAACCAAATTAGAGAAACAGGAAGATGGCCAATTATCTGAGGTAATGAGGGCTATTTATGAATATGACCGCAATAATAGACCTGAAAGAATAGTATTATGGAGGGATGAAAAAGAACTCATAACCATTGGAATCGAATACGACCATAGGGCTTTCCCTATTCGTAAGTCTTTTTTCCGTGAAGGTCAGCTTTATAAAGAGGTCCGGTACTTTTTTACGGTGAACTAAGCAGTAATTTTACTCAAGTTTTATCCTCTTGTTGATGGAGGGAATCATTCCCGGAAGACCTACAATGAGGATGACTACGACAGCCGTTATCAATTTTATCCAAATCGGGTCAACACCCAACATAAGAACCTGAGATATGATTAATCTGAATACTATTGAGCCTAAAATAACACCCCCGATACGAATCCATAAGCTTTTTACACCCAAAATATTCATCAGGCTTTCGCCTATGATTACGGCCCCTAGCCCCAGAATAACAATACCAACTCCCATGTTGATATCCGCAAACCCTTGAAGTTGCACCACCAGAAAACCACTGATGGCGATCAGACCATTTGCCATAGCCAGACCAATTATTTTCAACCCATCTGAATTGATTCCATAGCTTCTTGCCATGATGGAATTATTTCCTGAAGATCGCATGGATAGACCAAAGTCAGTCTTTAATAAGAGGGTCAAAAAAAATACAAGGAATATGAAAATCAGGATGAGCGTGAGTAATTCATTATAAACAGTTTCTTGAAATGGGGTAATCCAATGAAAAATATCTTTGGTCTCGATAGGTATGGGTAAGTTTGACCTGCCCAGTATGTACAGATTTACTGAATACAAACCCGTCATCACTAAAATGCCACTGAGTAGACTGTTGAGTCTCATTTTGGTATGGATCAATCCCGTGGCCATACCTGCCAGCATACCACCTGCTATACATGCGAAAAGCGTAAAGGAAGTACTCCATCCGGCGACAAGACCTATTGCGGTGATTACTCCACCAAGGGTATAACTGCCATCAGCGGTGATGTCCGGAAAATTAAAAATTCGCAATGAAATGAAAATCCCAAGACAAAGAGCTCCAAGAGCCAAACCTAGTGCTATGGCTATTAAGTAAAACATTAATTAATGAAAGCTTGAAAACCTTTTGGAATATCCAAACCCAGATTGCTCACTGCTTCAGGATTGTAAATTTTATTTCTCACAATCACTTCCTGAATAGGGGGCAAATCACTTTTATTACTATCAAAAAAGTCTGCTGCCAATAGTCCGGCCTGATGGCCCCAGGAATAAAAATCAGCTCCGAACGCTGCAACTGCCCCTCTTGCTACTAATCCTGATTCACTCGAGAATACGGGGATTTCAGCGCGATTACACAAACGAAGTATGACCTCGAATGAAGAAAAGATAATGTTATCCGGCATAGCAAAAAAGACATCAATTTCTCTTTCAATTAACGATTGGGTTACCAATTGGGTTTCAGATGAATTGGTTACGGGTAGCGCAAATACCTCAATTCCAAGTCTGTTAGCAGTCTGTTTTATTCTCTCCAGTGCATTCAGGCTTTGGGTTTCAGCCTGATTGTAAACCAACCCTATAGTGGTTACATCCGGTAGCCATTCCAATATCATTTGAACAGAGGTGTCAATATAGTTCAGTGTTTCATATACTCCAAAGAGGTTTTTAGGATTATTGCCCTCAGAGTCGGTCAGTCCGGCCATATACGGTTCAGGTGCTACCATCATACACACCGGAATATCTCCTGAACGCTGAACTGCACTAATGGTCGAAAGGGTAGAGTTGGCCGCTATTAAATCTACTCCTCTCGTGGTGAAAAATTGAAGTGATTGAATCAATGTATTCATATCACCCTGTGCATTTCTGAAAAGAATTTCAAGATTGTTATCCTTCTTACTGTATCCCCTTTCTTCAAGCGCATCCTGAAAGCCTTTTCTGGCTAGACCCAATGTTGAATCCTCTACAGCATCCAGAAAACCGATGGTGTAAACTCCTTCTTTGGGAGAAGTAACACAACTCGTTAGCAATAGCAGCAGTAGTATAGTTAAAGGGATTTTCATTTAATGTTGCATTAAATTATTTTTTTCACTTGAAGGTCAGCACCAAGATTTTCGGGTGTTTCACCAGACACAGATTTTAGTAAATTGATCCCGGGTTTTTTGCCAATTTCTATACTTCCCAGTTTGTTTTCCAGGCCTAAAGCACAGGCGCCATTGTAACACGCCCATTGAATCAATTCCTCAAATTTAACAAATGATTGAAATTTATGGATTGTTTTCATTTCCGCTAAAATATTTAGGCTCCAGTTGCTAGTTAGACTATCCGTTCCTATTGTTATCTTTGAACCTGCATCCGCAAAAAGTCTATAGTTGGGTAAGCGATTTTCAATGTAAAGATTAGCGGACGGGCAAGTTGTCCAGTAAATTTGATCATTCCATTCCATACCTGCTGATATATCCTCTTCTTCGCAAAGCGTATTGTGCACAAAAAGTGTTCGCTTATTGGGATCCATATTTTGCATGGCATAGTAAATTGCGGTTTTCGATATACCCTGCAACTCATGTGTAGATATACCAAAATTTTTAAAAAAGGAAATCATCTCACCTGAGTTGTATAGAAACATATCATTCTCTCCCTTAGTCTCCATATTGTGAATACTAATGGGACAGCTTTTTTCTTTATTGAATTCATTGATCAATTGAAACAGTTTTCTGGAAACTGAATAGGGGGCATGAGGAACAACTGTACCGCTTATACCAAATTTTTCTAATTGGTTGTAAACCTTTAAATAATGATTAAAAGTTCTTACTGCATCTTCCTCTTGTCTAAAGTCAAACATCTCAATAAAAGTGAGGTATTTAACAGGTGATCTCGATTTGCATTCAAAGCTGTCTGGAACATTGGAAATATCCCCAACTGCAACTATTCCATTATCATACATTTCTTTATCGGCACTAAAAATGGCATCCTGAATGATTTCCTTATGAGCCTCCCTTTTGGTGACCACTTCTTTAATGAATTCAACCAAGCCAGTTCCTGTTGGAATCAATCCCTTCATATGCGAAAGCTCCAGATGGCAATGGGTGTTGATAAAGCCGGGAACAAGCACTCCGTTGTATTTTTTGATACTATTGTCCACATCAGTTGGTAGCGGTTGGATATCTTTGATTGTACCATTTGCATCCAGAACCATATATTGATTCTCCCTAACTTCTCCTTTTCCGTTATAGATTCGGTCGGCTGTAAGTTTGAAGGTTCCTTTCATAGTGGCTTTAGATTTCCTGAACGATAAGTCCGTTTTTTATCCTTGGGAGAAAATAGGTACTTTTGGGAGGAAGTGTAGCTTTTTGGTCAGCAACTTTAATCATTGTATTGAGGCTTAAAGGATATAGACAAAACCCGACATTCAAGTCGTTTTTCTGGGTAGCATCTATCACCCCCTGAATGCCATCCGGTCCTGCAACATATTTTATCCTGCGATCGGATCGAACGTCTTCTATTCCCAGAATTTCTTTTAGTATGAGTTCATTAAAAAGCTGATAGTCGTTTTCAACTTCGGTTTTCAGTTTGTTGAGTACCGCGCTATGTCTCCAGTTTAGCCTGTACCATTCGCGATTTATAAAACAAGTCAGTTCCCATTGTTTGCCTGGTTTTGCGGGAACATCAAGAGGACTTATGTTACAGTATTTGCTCAATTTTGCTAAAAAAAGAGTTGGCGTAATGGAGTTTAAAACTTCAATTACCCGGTTGTAGTCGTGTACCTCAAGCTGATCATAGGGAAAAAAAACAGAGAGTATAGACGGGATTTCCGGGTTGATATCAGGTGCTTTGCTGTAATTTTTATACAATCTTGAAGCTGCTGCAGTCCTGTGGTGGCCATCTGCTATATAGGCATGGGAAATACTATTTTCAAAATATTGCTGAATTTCTTGAATACTCGAGCTTTCCCCAATTTTATAGAAAAGATGCTTAGTGCTGTCCTCTAATTCAACCGAAAAAAACAATTCCGAAACATCTACCCATTTTTCCATTTTTTGATAAAAATTATCTACAGGGTCAAAGCATAGTAAAATTGGTTTAACCATAGAATGCCTGTGGACAATAAGTTCCATCTGCTGTTGCTCTTTATCGGCTATGGTATGTTCATGGATTACGATTTTTCCACTTAGATAGTCTTCCAGCTCGGCAGAAGCTATGATTCCGGTATGCTTTTTCCCAATTGGACCCTCAATCTGATAAATAAAAATGGAGGGGGTATTGTCTTTATTAAAAAAACCATTATCAGCAAACTCGCGATAATTTTCCTTCACTTTACTCAGAAAAGAATCTATACCCGGTATAAGACTTTGTTCTGGGTAAGATGCTTTAAATGGGTGGATTTTCATTTTTCAATTTTTATGATAATTGGTAAATTTACAAAAGTATTTGGACCGACTTTGTTTGTCTTTTGTTTTTTTCTTTTAAACCAACATTTAGGGTATACATGACTTTTTTCTAAGCAAGCAATCAGTTGATCATGTAATAAGTAGGAGCAGCCGGTCCCACTGGCATGCCCAATCCAAATACCCAAAGATAAAATAATATTACCCAGCCTATGAAGAAAAAGATACTGTAAGGCAACATCATTGAGATGATGGTTCCTATGCCCAGATTTTTATCGTATTTATTGGCAAATGCAAGAATCAGTCCGAAATAACTCATCATTGGAGTTATGATGTTGGTTACAGAATCACCTATTCTGTAGGCTGCTTGTATTACTTCAGGACTGTAACCAATCAACATAAGCATGGGTACAAAAATAGGTGCTGTAACTGCCCATTGAGCAGATGCCGAACCCAACATCAGGTTTACAGAACCCGAAACCGCAATAAATCCAAGGAATACTAATGGGCCGGTCATGCCGACAGCATCGAGGAATTCAGCCCCTTTTACTGCAAAAATTTGGCCTAGATTACTATAACCAAAAAATGCTACAAATTGAGCTGCAAAAAATACGATAACGATATAAAGACCCAGAGTGGACATGGCATTAGCCATGCCGTCAATAACATCACGATCTGTTTTCATTACACCAGTGATTCTTCCATAAACAAAACCCGGTATGACGAAGAAGACAAAAATAAAGGTGACGATACCTCTAAAAAAAGGTGAATTTAATATTTCACCTGTTTCTGGATTTCTTAGAATTCCATTTTCAGGGACTATAGTAAGTGATAATAATGCCAAAATAGCCAATACTACCAATGCAGTAATCTTTAAGCCTTTTACCTCTAGCTTGGTGAGGGGATTCATTACCGATTGATCTGATAAATCCTCCATGGCCATATTTGGATCGTATTTGCCCAATTTAGGCTCTACTATACGCAAGGTAACAAATGTACCTACCAAGGTAATCATGAAAGTACTGATGAACATAAAGTAGTAATTGACAGCTGCGTGAACTTCATAATCGGGGTCAATGATTTGAGCTGCCTCCTGAGTAAGTCCCGCGAGTAGTGGATCAATAGTGCCGATAAGTAAATTAGCACTATACCCTCCTGATACACATGCAAATCCACAAGCAAGTCCGGCTAATGGATGTCTTCCCATTGAATAAAAAATAACTGCCGCCAATGGCACCAGTACTACATAGCCCATTTCAGAGGCTGTGTTGGAAACCACTGCACCAAAGCAAATGGCCAGTGTCACTAAATTCTTTGGTAAAATAAAAAATTGAACTAAAGGATCAATTGCCTTTCTTATGAGGTACCATAAACCTCTGAAAGGTAACAAAATGATATCCAAAAATTTCAGGAAAATATTTTCACTGCTGAAGAAGCGATTTTTAAATTCAAGCTTTTTTCCTGAAGGCTTAAATGAAGCAGCTTTTAAAACTAGACCTCTAATCAAGGCAGTAATTAATCCTGATCTTTCGGCTACACCAACACCGAGTAGGGCTACTAATACAACACCCAAAGGAGCAAAACCTGTAAAGTTTCTGACGAGATTTTCTACTATCCATCTAAAACCATCAGCATTCATTAAACTGACTGGTTCAATAATGCCGTCAGGAGCTCTTCCTCTAGCCCCTTCAGGTCTGGGGTCTATGGCAGTCCATCCCAGCCAATCAGCAAGTCCACTAATCAAAATTACACCTAATCCGAATATGGCGAATAGAGTTACCGGATGAGGAAGTAAATTTCCCAGCCACTCTACGAAGTTCAGGAATTTAGTGAACCAACCCTTTTTTTCATGTCCGGTAGTTGTAGTCCCGGGATTATTCTGCTGGTTATCCTCCATAAGTTTTGTCTGATTTATTCAAAGGTAACTTATTCTTTGAGTGAAAAAAAATGCTAAAATATAAAATAATTAATACAAGCTGATTTGAAAAGATGAATATCCTACTTTATTTTGACCGGTAATAGAATTTGCTTAGACCAAACAGCAAGAAGTAATTTTTTAAAGCTTTTGGAATTACAACCTTTGCATCTCTACTTGAACGCCATTTGCGATAGATGATCCATGTTAAAATAATTGAAATGGCTTGCTACTCCCCCACTTTGTAAAAGGATTGGAAATTGATGAAGTTATTCTGCCTTTTTTGGCAAGAAAAACTATCATACCAAACCGGACCGTCAAATGTTTTAGGTCTCATGTACGAGCGCAATGCATCGTTTAAAGGTCAGTTATAGCGGAGCGGTAAGTGCCTTAATAGAACTTCAATTATCTCAAATACCTATCTAACCAATCAATAAATTCGCCATACCAGTGGATAGAATTTTGAGCACTAAGAATCCAATGGTTTTCATCAGGATAATAGACTAGCCTTGCATCAAGACCCATTTCTTTGTAAATCCCATAAACTAAAAGTCCATGACCTACAGGAACCCTGTAATCTAATTCTCCGTGAATAACTAACATTGGAGTTTTGAAATTTTGAGCAAACATGGCAGGATTAGCAGCCATCAGATTATCAAAATTTTCCCACGGAGATCCATCGTATTGGTACTTTCTGTTGGCAGTGTAGTCCGCTGAAAATTGCATATGGATATTGTACACCCCGGCATGATTGATCAAAGCCTGATATCTATCTGTATGTCCTGCTATCCAGCTGACCATATAGCCACCATAACTTCCTCCTGCCGCAGCAGTTTTATTCTCGTCTATATAATTTTTGGCGACCATATAATCGGTTGCTTTCATTACATCCCTAAAAGGTAATTCTGCATGAGAACCATGTATGGATTCCGCAAAATCCTGTCCAAAACTAGTAGACCCATGAAAGTTGGGCATCGCTACTACATAACCCTCCGCTGCAAACACTTTGGCATTCCAACGGTAGTGCCAGGAATCTCCAAAAATTCCATGTGGACCACCGTGGATAAGCATAACTAAAGGGTATTCTTTGGATTCATCAAAATCGGGTGGATAAATGATGAACATTTGTACATCAACATCATTGGCACCCTTATAGGTTACATCTTCTACTTTTCCCAGACTTAGAGAATTCATTACTTTTTCATTTACATTGGTGAGTCTGAATAGGTTTTCTCCAATTGGTGTATTGATTCTATAAGCATCTGTTGGAGAAGTTAAGCTGTGATTTAGAAATATCAATTGATTGTCTCCAATGTAGGAAAGTCCTGAACTTGAGCCCCCTTCAAATATTCTCAAAGCTTCACCCCCGGATGCCGGAACTGAAAAAATGGCGGTTCTGGCATTTTGCTGGGCATGAAAATAAATGGCTGATTCATCTGAAGACCATTTCCATCCACTGCAACTCAGGTCTATGTTTTCAGTAATATTTTCATGTCTTCCGTTAGCCATGTCATAGGTCACCATTTGTACATTATCAGCATAAAAGTGGTAGTTGTTTTGCCTTCCATAAAGTAATTTATCTCCGGAGGGACTGAAAACCGGGCTTAGGTCGCTGGCGATATTTTCTTCAGTAATGTTGGTCATTTCTCCACTTCCATCGGTTTTCAAGAGGAAAATATCGTAATTAAGTTTATCAAAAGGCTCAGGGGTAGAGTTTTGCGAAACTGCAATAATCTCACCATCAGGGTGAATATCATACGATACGCCACCCATCATATTGAAGTAGTTGGAGGTGTTAGGCATTAAATCAGTCACTTCTCCTGATTCAATTTCTACGCTAAACAGTCTGGGGAAAAAGCCGTTGGTTAGCCAGCGATCCCAAAATCTATACATGTGGTTTTCGGTAACTTTTGCAGTTACTTTCGAATTGCGCTGTTTTTCCTGAATTTCTTTTAGGGTACCCCAACAGCCATTATAATCGGGATGAATATTCGCACCAAAAGCAATTCTTTTCCCATCGGGAAACCATTGTGGGGAAAAAACACCAACGGGCAGATCTGTAATTTTTCTAGCTTCTCCCCATCCCTCTGCTAATATGAAGATTTGCCCGGGTCCATTTTCCCGTCTGCTAATGAATCCAATGTGACGACCCTCAGGGCACCAAAATGGAGAAGATTCTACTCCATTGAAAGTAAGCTGCTTGCTCTCCCCCGTTTGATTATTGAGTAAAAAGATATAAGAGGAAGATTCATTGCTCTCAATATCGTAGGAAGTCAGTTGATAAAGACTGTAATTGCCATCCGGTGATGCTGACAAACCTGATATGCGATCCAGGTTCCAAAGATGTTCAGCTGTAAGATAATCTTGAGTAAATGCTGTAGAGCTGGTTAAAAAGAAAAGTCCAATAAAAACAGTTATAATATTTTTCATATGATGTTTTGATTTATTCTGGCAAAGAAACTGAAAAAAAATTGAAAAACCAAGAAGCATGTTATCTACGATTGAACAATGCATTACTTTTTACATTAGGTTGTTTCAAATTGTTAAATTCCCGGAATGGATTCACTCACTCAAATAGCTCTAGGAGCAGCGGTAGGGGAGCTCTTGCTCGGTAGAAAAATTGGCAATAAAGCTATGTTTTGGGGGGCAGTTGGTGGAACTATTCCCGATCTTGATGTTTTGGCAAATCCTTTTCTATCAGAAGCTGCTTCTGTTAAATTCCACAGAGGTCCCACCCATTCCATTTTTTTCGCAGCCGTCTTTTCTGTCCTCATGGCATGGATAATGGAAAAATATTATTCTTCCTATTTGTTTCATTCCAAAAACTGGAGGAAATTTTGGCGGATAATATTTACAGCAATTCCCATTTTGCTTTTGGTTTTGATCCTTGGGATTGGTTGGTCGGGTATCTCCTTTTTTTCAGGCGCTATTGCTTTGGTCATTCTAGGCCTTCTCGCATTTTCAGTCTGGCAAAGAACTCCTGTTCAGCCGCAGGATATTGAAAAGCCAAGTTTTTTGAACTGGTATTGGTTCTTTTTTTGGGTTTTTGTCAGCCACATTCTCTTAGACATTTTTACGACTTATGGCACACAAATGCTGTGGCCATTTACCGACTATCCATTTCAACTGGATACCATTAGTATCGTAGATCCACTATATACTATTCCGCTAGTGGTTTTTGGTTTTGTAGCTTCGCTATATCACCGGAGTTCAGACAGAAGGAAGTTTTTCAATAGATTGGCATTGATCCTCAGTACGTTTTATCTACTACTTACAGTTGCGAATAAGGTACACATGGATTCTGTTTTCAGAGAAAGTTTGGAAGATAAAGGATTAGAATACTTGCAGATAAAAACCACACCGACCTTGTTTAATAATCTGCTTTGGTTTGGAATTGCTGAACTCGAGGATGAGTACATTATTGGATATTATTCACTTCTGGATTCTGAAAGAGAATTTTCGGACTGGCACAGGGAAGAGAAAAATCACGATTTAATAAGAAATTTCAAACATGACCGAGATGTAGAGATTCTGGTTTGGTTTTCCAGAGGTTTTTACAAAGTTCAAAAATCGGAAGAGGGATATCAATTCACTGACCTAAGATTTGGAAATATTGATTTTACGGGTACTAATCAGGATGCCGGTGGTCCATTTTTCTTTTTACTTAAAAAAGATTCAGAATCGGGAGAGATAAATATTAGCAGGAATAGGCCGGAAATTGAGGGGGACTTTGGTAAAATCTGGAGAACTTTCTGGCAGAGAGTGGGTGGGCGTTGATTTTTGCTTATTTTTGGAAAAACTTTTTTATTATGGGATCAAAGGTCCTTTTTATTTTTACCCTAATTTCAGGACTTTTCTTTCAAGTCCTACCTTCTCAAACTACCTATTCTATTGTGGCTGTGGACCCCATAACCGGAGAGGTCGGCAGCGCTGGAGCCTCCTGTGTAGATTTAGATAGATTTGGATTTGAAACAGATGATTTTGTGGGTGAACTTTTTCCCGGTGAGGGTGCCATCAATACCCAAGCCTGGTATATCCCCAGAAATCAACAAAATGCTGCTAAAAAATTCGAATCTGGCATGTCCCCTGATCAAATTATTCAATGGTTGACCAAAAATGATGCTGATGGAAATCCTAATCTTAGACAATATGGGTTGGTTAGAATGGTAAAGGATGGCGCTCAGGCTGCCGCATTTACCGGCGATAGCACTATATCTTATGCGGGGCAAATTGTTGGAGATAATTATGCTATCCAGGGAAATATTCTTTCTGGTGCTGATGTATTGGAACGCATGGAGGAGGCCTTTTTGACCACTGAGGGTGATCTGACTTGTAAATTATTGGCAGCTTTGGAGGCTGCTGCTTTTCCGGGTGCTGACACCCGTTGTCTGGGAAATATTACTTCTTCCCTTTTTGCCTATTTAAAAGTAGCTCAACCAAGCGACCCTAAGGATGAGCCTTCCGTCTTGTATTCAGTTCGAACGGCTATGGGGGACGAAAAAGAGCCCGTGATTTTGTTAAGGAACAAAATGCGAGCTGAGGGTTTGTGTAGATAATTTTCCGTCATGAAGAGAAATGACATTCTTTGGAAAGGGATAATTGAGGACTTGTTTGATGACTTCCTCAGGTTTCTTTATGAAGATGCCGAAGAGATTTTTGACTTTGATAAGGGATTTGAATTTCTCGATAAAGAGCTGGAAGACTTGTTTCCAGAAAAAGATGTTGAAAATGTGCGCTTTGTTGATAAGTTGGTTAAAGTTTATCATAGGGATAAGGGTGAGCAATGGTTGCTTTTTCACATCGAAGTGCAGGGATACAGGGATTCAAAATTCAGTGAAAGGATGTTCACTTATTATTACCGTATTAGGGACCGATATCAGAAAAAAATAACGGCTTGGGCTATTTTCTCCGATCCGTATAAAAATTTTCATCCTGATGAGTATGAAGAAACTTTCCTTGGCACCAAGATATTCTACAAATTCAATACTTACAAAGTTATGGATCAGGATTCAGCTCTATTGGAGGCAAGTTCCAATCCATTTGCTACTGTCATACAAACATCCTTATTGTCTTTACAAAAGACGCCTGATTCGGATTTGTTAAATTTGAAGCTTAATCTTGTCAGGAACCTAATAAAGAAAGGATTTAATAAGGAAAAGGTTAGAGCATTAATGAACTTTTTGAGGCTGTATGTCCGTTTAAATTCTGAAAAAAGTGCTATTTTTGAAAGTGAGTTAAGAACAATAATTGGAAAAACTTATCCTATGGGAATAGAAGAGTTAGTTTTAGATTTGGAACGTAAAGCCGGTCAAAAAATCGGTGAAAAAATCGGCGAGAAGAGAGGCGAGAAGAGAGGTAAAGAAAAACGCACTATTGAAATGGTATTGGATAGCTACGACATTGGTTTAGAGCTTGATGTTATATCCAAAATTTCTCGTCTATCTGCTTCTGAGGTAAAAAAGATCCTAAAAGAAAATGATCGCCTGTAGAGCGCAAATAAAATTTTCTGAAGATTTAATTTACTTACTTGTCGTCAAAAGATTTTTTTAGTTTCTTGATTTGAATTTTTAGCTAAATTCCCTTTTACTCTGCATTGAATCCTCAGTCTAAGTTTACCCTAAATTTACCTACCTTTGTAGTTAAAGATAACTACATTATGGCTGATAAACGATTGTTTTTAATTGACGGTAATGCATTGATTTACCGTGCTCATTTTGCTTTTATTGCGAGACCTTTAATCAATTCTAAAGGCTTGAATACTTCGGCTATCACAGGATTTGTACGCACCTTATGGGACTTGATGCAAAATGCCCATCCAACCCACATAGCAGTTTCTTTTGATTTAAAAGGACCTACCTTTCGCAATGAAATTTATCCCGAATACAAAGCCAATAGGGATGCACAACCAGAGGATATTACTGCTGCTTTACCTTATGTCTATGAAATAATCAAAGGCTTTAATATCCCGGTTATTACAAAAGAAAACTATGAAGCCGATGATGTAATTGGAACACTTGCCAAAAAAGGAGAAAAGGAGGGGTTTGAGGTGTATATGGTTACCCCTGACAAGGACTACGCGCAACTTGTCTCTGATAGGGTTTTTATGTATAAACCTTCACGACAGGGCAATGGGGTTGATATTTGGGGCAAAAAAGAAATACTCGAAAAGTGGCAAATCAAAAGAGTAGATCAAGTGATTGATGTGCTTGGTTTGCAGGGCGATAGTGTTGATAATATTCCCGGAATTCCCGGTGTTGGGCCAAAAACTGCTATTAAACTTCTCGAGCAGTTTGATTCACTTGAAGGAGTTTTAGAAAATGCTGACCAACTAAAAGGAAAGCAGCGGGAAAAGGTCATTGAATTTGCTGAGCAGGCGAGATTATCTAAAGTGCTTGCAACCATCAAGACAGATGTTCCGGTAGAGTTTGATCCAAAATCTCTGGAAATTAAACCCATGAATAAAGTGGTTTTGGCAGAAACTTTTAAAGAATTGGAATTCAGGTCGCTTGCCAAATCTATTTTAGGGGAAGTTGATGATTCAGAAGAGGATTTCGTGCAGGGCGATTTGTTTTCCAAAGCATCTTCATCAACTGTTCAAAATGTCAGCCCTGATCTTAAAGCTCATAGTATAGCTGAAAAAACCATAACTGAGGTTGAGGTGGATTATAGATTGGTAGAAGGTGAGCAAGAAATAGATGAACTGATAAAATTATTGTTGAAGTCAAAAGTTTTTGCTTTCGATACAGAAACTACAGGATTGAATCCCCACACCGCAGAATTAGTAGGTCTTTCTTTTTCGATGCAGGAAAAAACAGGCTTTTATGTTCCTGTTCCTAAAGAAAGAGAAGATGCCATGAAATTGATGTCTTCCTTTAGACTGGTGCTTGAAAATCCGGAAATCCCAAAAATTGGGCAAAACATCAAATACGATGCCTTGGTTTTGAGGAAATACAATATCAAATTGTCGGGTTACTTTTTTGACACCATGATAATGCATTATTTAATTGAACCTGAACTGAGGCACAATATGGACTTTCTGGCAGAAACCTACCTCAAGTATAAAACCATACCTATTGAGTCTTTAATTGGGAAAAAAGGAAAGAATCAACGCAATATGCGGGATGTGACTATCGAAAAGGTAATGGTATATGCGTGTGAGGATGCAGATATTACATTGCAACTCAAAAACATTCTGGAAAAGGAACTGGAAAAAGAAGGATTGAAAAAGCTTTACGATGATATTGAGGAACCCTTAATTGATGCTATTATTGAAATGGAAGCTACCGGTGTAAAAATAGATAAACAATATCTGGCTGAGTATTCTGAGGAATTAGGAGAAAAGATTTCTGCTATGGCTAGTGAAATATATAAGATAGCAGCTGTGGAGTTCAATATTGATTCCCCCAAGCAGGTAGGTGAGGTGCTCTTTGGAAAAATGGAAATCCCCTATAAATGGAGGAAAACTAAATCGGGTCAGTATTCCACTAATGAGGAAAAATTGAGCGAAATTTCTAAGGATTTTGAAATTGCAGGAAAAATTCTAGACTACCGTGGCCTGACTAAATTGCGATCTACCTATGTTGATTCGCTTCCCAATCTGATAAATTCTGAGACAGATCGGATCCATTCCTCTTTTAATCAGGCATTGACTGCTACCGGAAGATTAAGCTCCAATAACCCCAATTTACAGAATATACCTATACGCACTGCTGAAGGAAGAAGAGTCAGGGAAGCCTTTATACCCGGTGATAAGGATCGGATTTTACTGGCTGCTGATTACTCTCAGATTGAACTCCGTTTAATTGCTGAGATCAGCAAGGATGAGGCCATGCTTGACGCCTTTCTGAAAGATCAGGATATCCACCGGGCTACAGCTGCCAGAGTCTATGATGTGCCCTATGAGGAGGTAAATTCAGACCAAAGGCGCAATGCTAAAACTGTAAATTTCTCTATTATCTATGGAGCGGGATCGACCAATTTGTCCCGACAACTCAACATCAGTCGAAATGAAGCTACCGAACTTATTGATCAGTACTTTAAGCAATACAGTGGACTGAAAAAATACATGGATGAAACTGTTGAGTTTGCGAGGGAAAACGGCTATGTTTCTACACTTATGAACCGTCGAAGATTTCTCAGAGACATTAACTCAAGAAATGGCATGATGCGCTCTCAGGCTGAACGAATGGCCATCAATACACCAGTTCAGGGAACCGCTGCAGACATGATAAAAAAAGCCATGATTGATGTTCATCAGGCTATTCAGTCAGAAAAACTGCAATCCAGAATCATCATGCAGGTGCATGATGAGTTGGTTTTTGATGCTGTAAAAATAGAATTGGAGGAGCTCAAGAAAATAGTTGAAGAAAAGATGAAAAACGCTCTTCCCGGACTTGCGGTCCCCATTAAAGTGGAGATGGGAATTGGTTCTAATTGGTTAGAGGCGCATTAATAAATCCTATCTTTTAATTGTCATAGCAATAATGTTGATATGTTTTCCTATCTTTGTAAGTAATTACTTACAAACTTTTTTTTCATGATAACGACTCGACAAAAAGAAATCATCGCAGCTGCGGGAAAACTACTAACCCATTCGGGACTCAGCGGACTGACTATAAAGAATCTGGCTGCTGAAATGAAATTTACTGAAGGGGCTATTTACAGACATTTCAAAAGTAAAGAAGAAATCATCCTGACTATGCTGGAATATCTGGCCTCCAATATGGACGAGCGACTATCTGGATTGGCCAAAGTTTCAGATCCAGAACAAGGTTTAATAGAACTGTTTGAAAATCAACTAAACTTTTTTAGTCAGCATCCACATTTTGTTGTGGCAGTTTTTTCTGATGGTTTGATGGAGTCAAATGAAAAAATTAATTCAGCCATTTTAAGAATAGTGTCTGTAAAGATGAAACATTTATTCCCGGTAATTTTTTCCGGGCAACAAAAGGGTAAATTTACAACTGCCATTACTACTGAAGAGACTATTCATTTAATAATTGGTGCCTTTAGATTGCAAATGTTCAGGTGGAGGGCTCTGGGATTCCGGGAGGATATAAAAGTCAGTGGAATGAAAACCATACAATCTGTATTGAAAATAATAAAGGCTTAATAAGCATTGAATACCAATACTTTAAACTTTAATTTTTCTTATAAAATTTAGTTGCCAGAAAGTGCCATATCAGTCCTGCCACTATAAGTCCCAACCCCAGCATCCAAACAACGGGATCAACCCAAAAGGCCAGGAAAATACAACTGATCATTCCGGCAAAGGCGATCCATTTTGGATATAGTCTTTTCCCGGAAGGCAAATAAAGGGCTGCGAGATTGGTAATGGAATAGTAAATCAATACCGTAAAGGCACTGAATGACCAGGTAAAAACGACATCCCCACTTAATACAAGCAAGGCAATGATGACGGTTGTAATCCATACAGCTCTCACCGGACTTTGATCCTTTGAACGAATGTTAGCTACTGATTTTGGAATATCTCCTCTTCTTGCCATACTCAACATAACTCTGGAAAGACCAAGAATCAGATTGAGCAATACTCCCAGCATGGCCGTTATCGCTGCAAGGGCTACTATATTCTGTATTAAAGGCACATTCAAAACTTCGGCGACTTTTACCAGGGGAGCGGCTTCGCCATCAATGGTATTTCCAAATTCTTCCGCCCCCATCACCTGTATAGCCGCCAAAGTAACCAGCAAATATAGCAACACGATCAGCCCCATTGCTGTAATAATTGCCTTTGGAATAATTTTCTTTGGGTTTTTTACCTCCTCACCCAAAGTGGCTATCCTCCCATAACCGGTGTATGCCACAAACATCAATGCCGAGGCGTATAGGATTTTATTTATAGATACATCTGTCGAGGCTTTAAAAATGACTTCAAGGGGCAGACCATTGGACCCAAAAGCTACAATTAAAAGACTCAGTAGACCTACCAGGGTAATTCCAACAATGATTTTATTGGCGAGATTACTTCGGCTGATGCCCCCGGACACGAGATAACCCACTCCGAAAAGCAAAATAAGGCCGGAGATAATTATCGTGCGTTGATCTCCGCCTATTCCCAAAGCATAAAAAAGATAGCCAATACAACCCAAAACTGCGGTAGCTGCAGATGCTGATTTAGCAATTAAAAACATCCAACCTGCCGTAAACCCAAGATAAGAATTCAAGAAACGATATCCGTACTCATAAGTTCCACCACTGACAGAATGGGCTGCAGCCAACTGTGCGCTACTCAATCCATTAAATATGGCGAGGACTCCGGCGATAAAAATAGCTATTACTATTCCATTCCCGGCGATCTGAGTTCCGATTGCAATACTTACAAATATCCCTGTACCAATAATAGATCCCAGTCCCATCAGGACAGCGCCGGATAAACCAATGCCTCGTTTTAATTCAGGTTTTCCCTCAGCCATATCATGACTTCTTTTTCCGGATTGTGGAATTTTTCCTTATTTTTACAAAAAAACTAACTCTGTTCAATATCTTCCAATTTGCCAGAGCCATAAAAATAATACCATGAATATACGCAAGCAAATAGAAATGAATAAATAGTTTAAGCTTATCTTAGGCTGCATGCTCGCCATCTTGTTAGTTACATCATGTGATACTCCTGAATTAAACGAAAAACCTGATGATTTTTCCTGGGAAATAAAAATGATCATTTCAGAAGATCACCGGAAGGGCGGCATAAGCCAGGAAATTTATCCACTGACTTTTGATACTCAAGAAAAAAAAGCTCAACTCCAATTGGATGTGAATGTCTGCTTTGTCGATTATGAGATTAATGGGAAGTTCATTCAATTCGAGGATTTATATTGCACCCGCATTTGTTGCGACAGTAAATACGCCGAAGATTTTGCAGCCTATTTTTTTGGTGAAATTTTTGAATGGAAAATAGGAGCTACAGACCTGGAATTAAGCAGGGATGGGGTGAAATTGTATTTCAGGAAACTCTAATCGCGGCAATAAAACAACCACCGAATTGATCATAAACCGGATTTACTCTACATATTTTGGCTCCCGATCCAAAGTCAATGTCTCCATTTGTCCACCTCTGTTCATCCCCATTTTCAGGAGGTTTTCATCGAGATATAGTAGCCTCACTGCCATTTCTGATTGCCCTTCTGCATGGGTGTATAGCATGCGATCGACTAGTTTGTATGTACCGGTCTCTTCGCGATTGCTGAGGATAGGTTGGATATAGAATACAGTAATTTGTTTTTCCCTTGAAGCTAGTCCACCATTATTAAATTAAAGCTAACAAGATTAAAATTCATCAACCGTCAGCAGCATTGTTGAAAATTGTTTTTAACCGAATTAAAAAAATACACCTCGTAACTCATTGATTTTCTATATATATATATATATCACAAATATATGCAAAAAATACCCTTCAAAAGTTCTATTGGTATGGTAAGAATACAGTAAAATTGTGTTGATTTAATTGACATTTTTCTTCTTTTATTTACCCTTTTCAAAAAATGAGCACCACACCGCCATACAAAAAGCAAGCCGGGAATTCCCACGGAGCAGAGCATCCTAAAGTCTTCTGTCCCTTCCGGCTGTATGGACGGGGTGGGTTTTTGTGAGGATTTCAGAGTTTATTTACAGAAAGAAGATATATTATTTTAGAAAAATTGCAATCCTCAACTGGATTGAGGATAAAAATTCAATATATAAAAAAGGGTTTTGGAATGAGTTAAAAAAATTAAACTAGTCAATTTTAAAATATTCAGAATAAAAACAAAACAAATGAAAAATACGATACTTTTAACACTTATTTTATTCCTAAGTGGATCAATATTCTCTCAGACACAAGGAGATCAAGTTGTAGTGGTTGGAACCTGTACTCAACTCACTATAACTGCTGTACCTGAGTATGAGGAATGCTACGTTTACCAAGGATCAGGAACTTTTTGTCCGGGAGGTGTCCCATGCTGTAATATGGCTTTGACACCCTACTTTCAAGCTACACCAAGGTATCAACTGCAAAAGTTGAACTCTTCTGGAACATGGGATGACATTGGCAGTTATCAGTATTCTCCTGTTTTTATAAGCTTAAGCCAAGGTACCTATAGAGTGGAAGCAACTCTCCCTCAGATAAGGAACGATTGTCAAGTACAGACAGAAGAATTTCCATATTACGAATTCCATCCATGGGAATTGCGGAACCTTCAACAACAATTTATAGGCTATTTGGCAACTTGGGATGGTTCAGTTTACCCATACCACCCTCCAATCATTCACTACTCTGATCCTGTTATAGTGGGACCAACTAATTCAAATGATTTAGATTGGGTTTTTATTCAATCACCTGGATTTGGTTTTAACGCCTTCGATGAAGGACAACAGGTTGATGTTGATGCTTCTGCTAGTAAAAATTATAATATGTGGTACCTCGCCATATCTGAGCAGGGTGGACCGAACAGATGGTTTGGAAATGGCTGGAGTTATGGAGATATTGATGATCCTTTGGAAATTACAGATTACTGGTATCCATGGAATTTAAGAGCATTTAGAACATACAAGGTGCAAATTGCCATTGAAAATCGACAGTGTAGAAATGGAATTGAATGGCCGGGAACATCATGGACAGTATTGGAAAAGACTTTTTTTGTCTGTCCTGTAGGAACTGGTTGCCGCTTTGTAATGGACAGGGAGATGAAACAATTGCAGCTGTACCCCAACCCCACCACCAACTATGTCAATCTGGATAATTATGAACCACATATACATGGCACACTAGACCTGAAAGTCTATGATATGTCCGGAAGATTGATGATGAATAGTAAAATCCATG
>RECS01000025.1 GCA_007693915.1 Saprospirales bacterium
CCCTTCGACTTGCGCTCAGGGCATCCCCCTTCGACTTGCGCTCAGGGCATCCCCCTTCGACTTGCGCTATTAGATTTGCATTTGAAAATTTACAGGTCATTTATTTATTAATCGACCAGCACAACCAGAGGGTAATGGAGAATTGAAGATTTAAGATTGTAAGTTGTTGAACCACATAGACACATAAGGATCACATAGTTTTTATAATGGTTACTCAAAGTTTAACGATGTTCGTTTCGTTCTTTGTCATGCCTGCTGCTTGAAAATTCCAAGCCATTTTCAATTTTTCTAAAACGCATGAATAACCAAACCGGCACTTATACTACTTCCTGCTCCATTATTATCAGCCGTCCAAAATGGACTAATTTTTTGACGATATGCAGCTCTAAGAGCATATTTTGAAGTCAATTGGTACTGAATTCCAAGCCCTGCGGTGAGCCTGTAATTATTAATCCAAGTCACCGTTTCGTTTGCAATATACTCAAGGTATTGAGATCGCTCCCCGGGGTCCGATAAATCCGGACCTGAGCTTGTAAAGTCATCAAAAACAGACATGGAATTGGCATTATACCGTATGTTGAAGACCCGATGCCCCATAATGCCTGTAGTAAGTTGCCATCTTGAATTCAAGCGGTATTTTAAGTCCAGTTTTAAAGAAACTTCTGAATAGGAGTGCAGCGCTTGCTTTTGGGGTTGATCGAAGGCTGCAGTATTTTCAGTTGGCATAAATAAATCCATTGATTCCTGAGATGCACTTCTGCTTTGAAAAAGCGCATAAGAACCCGATTGATTGAACCAACCAAAATGATGAATACCCAATTGTGAAAGAATTCTGAATGTCCCGATCTCAAAAACCGGTCCGGCGGCAATACCTACGCCATGAATTTTCTGCTGTAGGGGAAACTCCCAACCGGCATCAATCGCTATTCCGCGGTACTTTCTATCTGGAGATGTTTTTCTGTACGTTTCAAAGGGTTTGGAAAAATGTGATGCATGGCTAAGACTGTCCTCGCAAGAATCAAAAAGAGAAAGAGGAAGACCCAACAATCGATTGAGCAAAGTAACTTCTTCATCTTCACTTTTCTCATGTCGGGTTACTCTCCCTTTTCCCTCTGACGATTCAGAAATTTTAAAGCCTTCCTCTCCAAATATTGCTATATCCATAATTTCTGATTCAGTTGGAAGAACCGCCTCTTTCCATTCGATTGTTCTAGCTTGAGGTTTTATCCTTTCCGAGGCTAATTCAGAAGGCGTTTTAAATGTTGTTGTTGAAACTTCATTTTCAAAATGAAAGCTGTCAAAATTCTTATGAGACTCGAATATAGTTGCAGTTTCAGTCTTCTCTAGGTCCTGATATTTTTCTGATTGGATTATGTCATTTACTTTTACCACTAAGTCATTTTCTGTATCTACTAGCTCACTTTTTGATATTATTACAAATGCTGATTCAGAAGTGTATGGTTTTTTAGAAAAAGGGTGATTTTCAATTTGATAAAAGATTACGGTAGTTACCAAAAGTAGAGGAACTATAATTGCGGCTATTTTCCCAAAAGGAAATACCCACCATGCTTTTTTAACGGGCATTTCCTTATCCAGTAATTTCCGCATTTGATCCCAGCCTGTATTTTTTAAATTATCGTTCATGAATGTATGTTTAAGACTTTAGCAGAATATCCGTTTTTTGTTAATTTCGCTTTCAATATTTTTCTCGCCTGATGAAGATGCCATTTTGATGTACCCTCGGGTATTTGAAGCATCTCTGCAATGTGCTGATGAGAATATCCCTCAATTGCAAATAAATGAAAAACCTCTTTTGATAAAACCGGCAGTTGATTAATCATCTCCAATAAATCTGCATAGTATAAATTGGATTGAGCAGTAGAGGCTATTGGAATTATTTGTCCGACTTTTTCCATGATATCCAAATGCCCATTGTGCTTTTTATTTTTTCTGAAATAATCCATCACAGAATTGAAGAGTATTCTCCTGAGCCATGATTCTAAAGAACCCGTAGCATTGTATTGGTGAATATTTTTAAAAGCCTTTAGAAAAGTGTTGTTGAGTACCAGCATGGCTTCCTGACTGTCATGTATCCTGGACAAACAAAGTGGGTACAATAGATCAAAAAATCTCTTGTAGAAAATCTCTTGATACTTTCGGTCATTTTTGCGACAACCTTCAAGTAATTTTTCTTCCGATATGGTGTCCGGTTTTTCCATTTTTTTCGTGCTCAGCGAAAGATACACCTTTTTCTCAATTTTCGTTTAAACTTACACTTAGTCCAAAACTAAGGCTCCACCTTCTCAGTTGTATTTCATCCTTATAAAGCTGACCCCACCATCCAAAATGGTAAAAGGTAGATGTTCCAATGTAATTCCCCAGCTCCAGATTAAAAGCAATATTTTCATTGGAGTTCCAACTCAGACCTAGAGCTGGTTCTATATACCAACCTTTACCAGAATCCCTAATTTGACCCGCAGCTTGTTCAAAAATAGATCGCATAGTGCGCCCACCTTTAACTCTGTAGTAGGGGGCAAATGAGTGTTTGGTAAAAAACCCTCTTACCTCAAGAGATAAGGGATAAGAAATCATTCGTCCATCTACATCATAAACAGCCCTTCCTATAGAAGCTCCAAGCCCGAAGTGTTGAGTGAATTGATATCCGCCTCCCACTTCTGCAAACCATGGCTGCCGCGTTTCGGAATTAATAAACCCACCAAAATCAAGATTCCTACTTCCCTCACCAAAAATTCCATAATTGGCAAAGAAATATGTTTTACCCTCCCGATTAACAAATTCGGTATTCGGTTTTATGGGTCTTAAGGGAATGCCTACGTGATATTTTTCAACCATTTCTATAGGTACTGAAATGCGCATCTCTGTTTTGTGAGATATAATGATTAAGTCTTCATCATTCATTTCAATAATGGTACCTGTGATAATTGTACCGGAATAAAGAAAGACCCGATCTATGATCGTTTGCTCCTGGGCATAGCCCATTTGAGAAAAAAGGAGTAAAAACAAAAAGCATAATTTCAAGGCAGATATCTTCAGCATTATTTGCTTATTTGGTTCTCAAAAAACTGATTTGAGAGGGTTTTTTAGGGTTGGATGTATCGAATTGCCATAAACCTTTGTCACCGGTGACTATTATGTGGTCTGAAGAAATAGCGATTACGTCAAAAGCATTTCCTGTATTGGTTCTGCTCAAGCGGTTTTTATCAATGGACAGATCGTCGCTGATATCAAATATTTTTAATCCATCTCTTCCATCACAGAGAAACAGCAGATCATCTACTATTGACAAACCGTGTGGGTTAGTCATGGGGTAGCTTTTAATTAACGATGGGTTTGAAATATTGGAAATATCAATTACATCCAATTGATTGTCGGCGCCCTGGCAGAGTGTACCATCTCTTAATGTAACATAGGCGCGGTCATCTTTTACGAATACAGGATCACAGGCATTGGCATGCAAAAAGGCTGACAAATAGGTCGGATTTGAAGGATTGCTGTTGTCGTAAATAAACATACCCTGATTTGCTCCTACAAACAAGTAATCCTTATATGGAAAAATGGTTTCGATACCCGCATTGTTTGGTATTTCATTCAACAAGACAGGTTGAGCCGGTGAATTTAAGCCAAATACTTTCAGGTGACGGGTGTCCAATGCGTATAAATGACCGGAAGAATACCCGAATCTTGCCATGGATCCTGCAATTCCTTGTCCTTGATTCTGACCCTGATTGCCGAATGAAGAAGATTCCCCAACTGGAAATGAAAAATCAAAACTACCCCGACCCTGATTATTACAATCTACCTCTACCCATTCCGACTCAAAGTCATACTTGGCTATTAGTCCTTCATCGGACCACCCATGGAGCGTAAATACATCATTTTCTCTACTTACTAACTGGGGATTATTCCAGTTGGAAATATCAATGGTAAGCAAGTCCACGTAGCTGTCAGCATACAGGTAGTTTCCACGGAGGTACATATCTACATTGCCCGGTATAGAGATAAAATTAAAAAATTGCGGGTTGTGTGGGTCGCTGTTGTCAATCACATGGATACCCTCATACAATTCATTAATGAGGATGAGATTGTGGGAAAAGAAAATTTTACCTGGGTTTTCAAGTGTTCGATCTGTTAATACCTCCAGTTCCACCCGGAAATCATCTTCCTGCACAATTACCGGTATGGAATGGATGACCTCCATGTAAGTTGTACACTCTTCTTTGAGACAGGAACTAAATAGAAGGAGGGTAAGTAATGTTGTTGCTAACAAGTATAATTGACTTTTCATGTCATTATTGTTTTTTGAAAAAAAGAAATATCAGGGACAAGACGCAGCAGCCTTACAGTAAGGTTGGAAAAAAGAGAATTATTTTGCCCTCAAAGGTCCAAAGGGGTGCTTACCTAAGGGTAGTTTAATTAGTGGATGGACAATTATCTGATGTAAAATTCAAATTGGGAATATAAAAACTCTGTATTTGCCATAGGATTGAGCCCAATCCAAAATCTCCTTCTATTACAAATTGATACAAAATCCAATATTTTCGTTACCATGAAAAATATCTCCTAGACCTATCGTCTCGCTATTTGGGACGATACGAGCCCTCGCCCGCTACTATACTCGTCCTCTCGCTTCCCTCAATCTTAAATTTTTCGCTCATTTTCATGACGAAAAGGGTTCTTGGACTGGCCTCATAAGTGTCCTTTATCTTTAAGTATATCTTCAACTTCTTTCTTTGGCATTGATACTATTTCAGAAATGAGTGTTAGGTCAAAACCTTTCTTAAAGCATTGGATTATCACTTGAGTTTTTTCATCAAAAGAACCTTTTTCAATTCCTTTTTCAATTCCTTCTTCAATTCCTTCTTCTCTACCTTCATACCATGCAGTTTCAAGTGCACTTTCAGATACCATTAAGTTTTCCTGATACTGTTTGTATTCCTTTTTTTGAGTTGCATCCATGTTGTCGATTTTTAATTGTTTTTCTACTTTATCAAGCCCCTTAGCTTTATACTTGGTGGGAAGTTCTGAGTTTTTTAAATAATATATCCACTCATCAAGGGTATTTTTTGCTACATTGTCAAAATTATTCACCTTGATCAAATAATACTCCGGATACAATTCCGAAGGTGATTCTTTTTGGTAATACTTCACTTGTGCGCGTGAAAGTAGGAGTTTATCGTGTTTGGTTATTCCTATGAACTCCAAAGTTCCTTTGTACAAATAATCTTTTCCTTGACCGAGATCAAAATACAGAATATTGACTGAGTATATTTTTTTAACACTTGCATAGGGTTCGCCTACTGACATATATTCGGTAATCACTTTTGATGTACCGTAGAGCATCCGCTGAAAATAATCAATTTCTCTGTGATATTGAACTTCAATAATCGTTAATTCACCTTTGTCATTTTCGCAAAGTAAATCTAATTGATTAGATCGGTCGTTTTCATCTGTCTTATTACTTTCAGATTCAAGTAAATTCTTTATTTTGATCTCCTCAAAAAGTAACTCCGATAAGAATCCTTCAAGGATATCAAAATTAGCTTTTTGACGCAAAAGCCTTTTGATGGCCCAGTCGAAACTGATCAATGTCCTTTTTACTTTTTTTATGTTGTCGTCTTTTCCAATACGCATATAACAGCTAAGATAAAGAAAAAATTCTTTCCTGGGTTTAAGAGTATCTTTTTAGGTAGATTCTGGGAGAATACTATTTACTGTAATAACGCTAAAGCTCAATATTTTCGTTACCA
>RECS01000154.1 GCA_007693915.1 Saprospirales bacterium
GGATTTCCAGTTAATTCTGATATGGTGATCCATACTGTTTGCTGTATAATTAGCTCCCTTTCCATAGTGGGATTATTTGTTACAGGAGTGTTTATTAAACCATCGGCAAATAAATCATCTGTGGTTTTGATGATGCTCTCGACAATAGTTAAGATTATAGGAGCTGCTTCTTCCAGATAACTGTAAATATCGATGGTATGACCTATAGGCGTTTCTGTGATTGGATTTAAAACAGGGTTATTGGGATCCGGCTCCCAGCCCGATCCGGGATTTGGTGTCCAATCATCATCCAGTGGATTAATATCTATCCAGTCTTCAAATTTGGGACCACCTGAGTCTGGTCTAATGGGTGGTTTATGTGGGTCAATACAGATGCCGTCAATTGGTACTGTTATGCTGCCTCCGGGTGGCACTACTATCTCCGTGCTTCCCGGTATGATATACGGCTGACTCCTACGAGTACCCGGTACCAGAGCAGGTCCAACATAAAACCTGAGCGTATTGACCTTATCCCTGTTGGTCACTTCCAAAAGAATAACATCTCCAATGGTTTTGCCGGTACCTCTTACTTTGATTTTTGCCTTATCCGGTTGGCTACTTTTCTCAGCAACTATTTCTGAAAGATATGCATTTTTTTCTTCTAACTGCTTTTCAGATGTAGCAAGTAAACAGGTGGAGAGTACAAAAAAGCTGACTAAAAAACTTAAGTGAGGAATCATAGCGATTGTTTTTATGATTTGAAGTCAAATTATTTCATATTATTGCTTTCAGAAGTTGTAAATCGGTTCATTCTAATCCCGCATTCTTTTAGTAAATGTCCTCAATATCTTTCATTGTGACATTTAAATGACAAATGAATTACTACAAATATAAACAAATTTTTGAAATAATCAAATATTTGTTTCTTTTTTAGCTTAAAGTAATCTTAAAAATCAAATTAAATTGTTGGATTTATCTTTGAACATTCTCATTTAATAGCTCTAACACCTTAAAAGCCGCCGGACAAAAGGTACTATTCTTCAGGCTCAATCCGGATTTATCCACAAAAACATCACTGTCGGTGTAAGGGAATCGGGCGCAATCAGTGGGTCTGACTTCGTATACACCACAGCTATTGTCCACTTGTAAAAAAGGACAGGGTTTGGTCTTGACTACATAATCATTATCCTCATCAATCTGTAGGTATTCATCTATAAAATCCCCCTCTTTCATGCCGATGTATTTACTGATTCTCTTTATATCTGTGGGCTTAAAGGTTGGAGAGAAGTTTTTACAACAAGCTGCACAATCCAAGCAATCAATTTCGCTAAATGCCTGTTCGTGTAGTTCAGGAAGTTGCCTGATCATCTGAGAACGGTTTCCTTTTTTGAGTAATTTGGAAAAGGTTTTTTTCTTTCTTTTTGCCAGTTGTTTTAGATTCTCCATTGGAGGCTGATAATCAGTTTTTATAGATATTGATGAGTAAATGTAGAAAATTTGTATGACTTTAGAAAGGAATTAAGGATTTTCATTATTTCCTGACACCCTCTTTAGATAACATACTTTCCACTGTCGGATCTAATTCAAGGAATGACTTTAATTCAGGAGTGGAAAAATAATTAATTACCGTTTTGTTGTTCCAACCACGATTTTCCAGTATCACATCCGGTCCATTTTCACAGGAAAAGTGGATTATCATTTCCATTCTGTCTGATTTTGCGTTTTTTCTGGCTTTTACTTTTATCCTATTGATCTGAGAATAGGGCACAGGATAGGCAATATTTCGCTTTGTATTGTTCATCCGCACCATCAGGACTTTGTTCATCTTCTCAAAAGCAACAGCAGTTGGGACATCTTCGGGATAGGTCCACCAGTCATTTTCATCATTTATCAGGTAAAGTCCACCGAGCCCGGTTCCACCTCTTGCCAGACTTTTAAAAAAGGATATCTGACCCCCAAGTGATAAGATAAAATTGCGGTATTCCCGACGAGTCATTCGATCAATTTCATATAGGAATTTTCTCATGCAGCTAAAACAGCTTTTTATTTCTAAAGTTGCGGCAATAAAGAAGCATTTCCAGACAAAACAAAACACTAACTTAACATTCGCTTGATATACAATTGACAATTAAACTACACCTTTGTAACTATAAACAAGATGGGAATCTGGTATACTAATGTAGCTGTATTTCTTGACTTTAACACAAGCCGAGTAGCAGTTGAAAAAGCTTTGACTGCTATTCATTTTTTTGCCGGATTAGATGAAAATTATGCAAAAGGAATTAGACATTTGTATATTGGCTGATCTCCATCTTGGAACGATGGGTTCTAATCCTATTGAATTGCTCAAATACCTTAAAAGTATCAAACCGGGTTTACTCATCATCAGTGGTGTTTTTATTAATCCTGATCAGTTTGAGAAAAAATACTTCTCCAGGAAAACCCTTATGATTGTCCATCAAATTATGCAGATGGCACTCGCCGGAACAAAAGTAGTTCTTGTAACCGGAGCCGGAAATGAAGGACTGAAGAGGTTTACAGGGGTCAATATAGGCAATGTCCATTTGAGAAAAGAAATGTTGCTAAAGCTCAGGGGTAAACAGTATTTAGTTTGCACTTATCCCTTAGAAAAGAAGTCATCGCGTGGTGAAAGCATTCCTATTTGGGAAAAAATCACCGGATTCTTTTTAATGCAAAAGTCAGATAAAAATTTTACCAAAAATAATGCCTCAAAGCAACTGATTAAGTACGCTTTTTCAAAAGGGGTCTCTGCATTAATATCCTGTGAACTCAATAGTTCGGGATTTGATAAAGCAACGCAAGGCAACAGTACTCTCGAACTCTTAAATCCCGGTAGTTGGGACCAATCCTTAACTTCACTGGAATTCAGCGGAGGACAATGGGAGCATTACACCTATAACGAATTGGATTACGGCCTACTGAATCCTAAGCTGACTGTAAAAGAAGAGAAACAAAAGGAGAAGGAAGAGGTGTTCATCATTCGCAAGCCTATAGGGGGATGATGATATTGTTGAGGATTGAAAGTTGAAGGGTTTTTTTTAATTTTATAGCAGTTTGCCATAAAAATCCTAATAAAAGTTAAGATAGAATGTTTTTCTTTTTGTTGCACCCCTTCAGGGTGCTGTATATAGATTAGTTTTACGATGGGCAAGGCCCATCTTTAGTATTTAAGAGCTCTTTTAGACTCACTTTTCAATCTTACAATATCTGAAATATGTTGACTGTTTTGCGACGAAGAAAATTATACTAAAATGGTAGATCTGCATTTTTCTTATCTTTACTGTTTGTCGGGATTCAAGCCGGTACAGAATTCATAGGATTATCTAAATCTAATGCAATGAAAAATCCCATAACTCCCCTACGGGAAAAGATCAAAAAGCAATGGATCAGCCAAACTGAAACTCCACTAATCATTTACCTTGCTGTTGCGGTAGCTATTTTTGTTGCATGGTCGATTAGAAATTATCATCCCGATTTATCGCTAAACCTGATTTCAGAGCTAATAGGGGCTGCCTTCATCATTTTTGTCGTCAATATTCTCTTGGTACGTTCCAAAAATAAGCGATGGAAAACAGTAAATGAGCAGATTGACTACCTGATATCCAGAAATATCAACAGATTAAGAGATGGTGTGGCTTTTCGAGCCTTTAACTTTAGGGTAAAAGTCAGTAAAACAGATCAATCCACCCGGGCCAATCAAAAAATGCGAGAGCAAAGGGAAGATCTCTTTGTTGAGTTGACATCATTAAATTCAGTCGAATTGGCTGGAAGGGTGAAAAAGGACTTGTTTTCAGACTTGAATTACCAATACTTCAATGAAAAGGCAGCAGATATCTGGGATATACTGAACATGAAATACTCGGAATATCTTTCACCCAAATTAATCACCTTATTGATGGATCTGCACATTCAACTCAAAGATCTATGTGGACATATTCGAGTTTATCAAAGGTCTGAACAATCTCCTGATGAAGCTGAATTTTACCGTAAATCGGGATTAGAGGGTGGTGTTCACAATCTTTCGGAAATTATTGATTTGATCAATCAACTTAAAAAGGAGGGTTACTCTGAACCGCCACGAATTGATCCGGAGAGTAGGTTGTTTTAAGGGAGGTTGATTGGTTTAGTAGAATTGAAAGTTGCCTGTCTCGAAAATAAATGAACTGGGCTTACGAGAAAGATAGAAAATGAATACATTAAACTTTCTACCATTTTACTTTTCCACTGTAAAAGCCTCCTAGTAGATTAAAATATAGCCACTGAATAGGTGTTTGAGGTTAAGTTACATTATAAAACCATTTATAAGAGATCTACTCCAAATTCTTGGAAATCAATTTTTCTCCATCAACACAAAATTAAAGTCCCAGAAAAACCATTGGTTCTGATTCCTCAAATTCACCTGATACTTCACCTGAATAAGTTTGGTGGTTTGAAAGATCTAATTTTTTTACGGGAGCACCTTCACTAAAATCGACCTTGTTCAGGTCCACCCAAAAAGTATTGGGAGTCAGAGCTGTTTCAAAATAGTACACTAAATTCTTTTGATCAGCTACACAACGCCAGCGAGTTGTAGATAAGTTGGGAAAACCCTCTATCTCAAATCCATAAGGAACAGACACATTTCTGATCACACTAAACACTCCAGCAACGGCAATTCTGGTGTCTGATGTTTGGGGAATGGCATTGATAAAAAAGTTGGCTCTCACAAAGCGATCTGCTGCTGTAACGGAACCCGGGAGAAAAACCTTCCCAGGTATATTTTCCCAGTATTTAGAGATGGCCAATTGTTGTTCGTATGGTGGGTCATTGGTCATGACTATATAAGATGGATCGTGATGGATAACCAATTTTCCTTTTATGTATTCAAAAATAGCATTGTCGCCGGATGGGTCAGATATAGACAAATGTACAGTAGTAAATTTATCAGTACCCGGGATAAAATCTGAAACCACGGCAAATTCTTCTTTTGCCAGTTCCTCCACTGCCTCAGCCACCGTAGCAAAATTATCCAGAGCGTATTGAGCCCAAAGTGAAATAGCCATACCAGGTTCATCACCTTCTTTGTCAAAGGTGGGGTAATCTGATTCGACTAACCAAAGCAAATTAGATACAAGACCCTTCTCATTCATGCCATCCACAATGGCAATATCCCAGCTGCTAACTCCAATACTTCCATATTTTGACACCCATTCTATGGAATTTTGTCCAACCTCCCCATTTCTTTTCATACCGCGGGGAAAAACCCATTGATTGGCAGGTATTTCAATTGAAAAATCCATGCTCCTACCCGTTAAAACAGTATTATCAGGACCCTTGTACACCACTCTTGTACAAGCTTCTAATTTAAAACTATAGGTAAAAACAATGCTAAACAAGGTAATAAAAATTGCAAGCTTTTTCATTTTTTTGGCTAAGTTTAAATTTTTAGAATTCAATCACAATGGGAAAAACATATTATCGTCGCTTTGTTTAAGGAAAAGCTAAGAATAAGTTGAAAAACTTCTGAAAGACTTACTAAGCTAAGTTCGAATATTTTAACTTGAAAAAAATGTTCTCAATTGAGAGGTCAAAGTGATATGCACCAAATTGGATAAGTGTTCAATCTATCTTTATTTTTAGTTCATAAACCCCCTCCACTTAAACTCCATCTCCCCTCTTGTTGTAAGTCTTTCTGTCAGTAATTCACCAATGGCGGT
>RECS01000094.1 GCA_007693915.1 Saprospirales bacterium
ACCCTTGTTTAGGGAAAAACGAGTCAAAAAAATAGCAACCATTTTGTCCACTTGAGAAAATCATTCAGAAAAAAACAACCATTTTGTCTATTACACCGAAAATTTCGCTTATTTTAAAGCTGAAAATAGCGACCGGGGAGGTTTCTAGTCGACTTGCCCCCCAACTGGTTGGGGGGATCTGACGTTATAGCCAATGGTGGAACGACTTGTTATAACTTGCGGTGAAAGAACAAAATAAACACCGCATATTTGCGGCAAATAATTTGTATATTTGCCGCATAATTGATTTGGAGCAATGGCAAAATACATTTACGAACATAAAAACTGGACAGACTTTACCTGGGATGATAAAGCTATAAATAGAGTATTTGGCGAAGTTCGGTTAATGCAAGGCAAAATCATCGGGCAAATGAACGCTCTTGGGTTCGCTGCCAAAGAAGAAGCCACACTTACCGCCCTTACTTTAGACGTAGTAAAATCATCTGAAATAGAAGGTGAATTGCTCAACTACGAACAAGTACGCTCATCTATAGCAAGGCGTTTGGGTATTAACACCGCAGGACTTGTGTCGAGTAGCCGACATATTGAGGGTGTTGTTGAAATGATGCTTGATGCTACCCAACGCTACCAATTACCTTTAACCGAAAGACGTTTGTTGGGTTGGCACGCAGCACTTTTTCCTACAGGATATAGCGGACCTTATGAAATCGAGGTGGGCAGATACCGTACTTGCGAAATGCAAGTAGTTTCAGGAGCAATGGGAAAAGAAAAGGTGCATTACGAAGCTGTAAAACAAGAATTAGTAAAAGCGGAAATGAACAAGTTTTTAAATTGGTTCAATAATGACAATAAACTTGATCCTGTTATAAAAGCTGCCATTGCCCACTTTTGGTTTATCATCATTCATCCCTTTGATGATGGAAACGGTCGAATTGGTCGTGCTATAACTGATATGTTGCTTGCCCGTGCCGAAAGTAGTGGTGAACGTTTTTACAGTATGTCGAGCCAAATTTTAATTGAACGCAAACGCTATTACGAAATATTGCAAAAAGTACAACATAGCACAGGCAACATTACCGAGTGGCTCGAATGGTTTTTAAATTGCCTGAAAAACGCAATGCTTGCAACCGAAAACACGACACAAAAAATATTACATAAGGCTGAATTTTGGAAACTGCATGATCAAACACCCATCAACGAACGACAACGCTTAATGCTTAACAAACTTTTTGACGGATTTGAAGGTAAATTACAAACATCAAAATGGGCAAAAATTACCAAAACCTCTTCTGATACCGCCTTGCGTGATATAAAAGACTTAATCGAAAAAGGTATCTTAATACAAAAAGAAGAAGGAGGGCGAAACGTTAATTATGAATTAACAGACTTTAAATTAGAATAACCACTGGCTTTAACAGCACCTATGCCCAATTGTCTATGAAAGAGCAACTTGAAATCATGTACCACGCAGAAACATTGTCCCGGGTGAAATGGACGAAGCCCGCAAAACGGCTACTGGGCATAGCCGAGAACCGTCAAACCGTCTAAAAACCCCCATTTACTCAAAAATTTGCTGTAAAAATCCTTTTCTAAACGGGAGGAAATCAGTATCTTTAGGTCGAACAATACCCCCTTGGCTATGAAATTTATCCAAGGAGGATAATGAAGTCAGACTCTTTGATTTATTTGTTGATTCCCTGAATCTCAGTACTTTTGGATTCAAATCAGATTTTGTTGAAAATAGCAGACCTGCTTACCATCGGCTTTTTTCCACATTTCAAGCCATTTTAAGCTTGTCTAAGACCCAATAAACTCCTGTGAGAAAATCTATTTTCAAAGTAATTGTCCTCCTCTATCCGCATAATACTCGTCCAGTTCCATAATTTCTTTTACTTTTAGCTTGGATTTTGAAGCTCAGTTAGGTTTTTATACGACTTTTCCCGCAATGAGTTGGAGGAACTGCCGTTAGGCGCCATGCAAAAATAATCATTGCGAACATTGCTATTTGTACCATAATTTGTATTTTTGGGACAAATAACAAGAATATGGGACAAAAGGCACCACATTTTCAACTTGAGAAACTTCCTCCTCTTAGAGAAAAAGTGGAAACCATTGAAATACTAAAACAAACAAATAAGTCAATAGCTGCATTGGCTGAATTGAAAGGGATCGCAAAGACCATTCCTAACCAAGAAATGTTGATTAATGCAATAGTTTTAAAGGAAGCAAAAGACAGTTCGGAGATTGAAAATATTATTACAACTCAAGATGAGCTTTATAAAGCATTGACAATTAATAAAACTCAAATATCTCCAGAGACGAAGGAAGTTGTAAATTATCGTAAAGCAATACTTCAAGGATATGACCTTGCAAAAAAACAAGGATTTCTAAGAGTTAACGACATTGTGAGTATTCAGCAGGAACTAGTTGATAATACTGCTGGCATTAGAAGTACACCTGGAACCGTTTTGAAAAATGACACTACAGGAGAAATTGTTTATACTCCACCTCAAGACAAAGCTGAAATACTAGACTTATTGACAAATTTTATTGACCATTTTAATCAACAGGATGATTTGTCTCCATTGATAAACTTGGCAATATTGCACTATCAGTTTGAGAGCATTCACCCTTTTTATGACGGAAACGGCAGAACGGGTCGGATTTTAAATATTTTGTATCTGATACTTAATAAATTGATTGATGTTCCGATTTTATATTTGAGTTCCTATATAATTGCTAATAAACCAGAATATTATCGACTTTTAAATCAAACAAATCGCTTAGGAAAATGGGACGAGTGGATAATTTTTATGCTTACAGCGGTTGAAAGTACATCAAAAAACACCATTACAAGGATTACAAATATCAAAGACCAACTTGATTCCACAATAATAAAAGTTCAAGAGAAAGCTCCTAAACTCTACAGAAAAGAACTTGTAGAATTACTTTTCGAACAACCATATTCGAAAATTGATTTTGTGGTAAACAAATTGGGTGTTGAAAGAAAAGCAGCTTCACGTTATTTAAAAGAACTTGAAAATATAGGAATTGTTGAATCTCAAAAGGTCGGGAGAGAGACTTTGTATATAAATAGAGAATTGATTGAAATATTGAAACAATAATGCACGGAAGCCTAATAAAAGCTATATGCAATAAGGTTTTCAGTGGTAAATCAAGCATTTTGCCCCGCACCTATTTCGGTGTCGATAGACAGGAAAGTAGCACACAATCCCATACTGCTCATAGCCGAGAACCGTCAAACCGTCTAAAAACCCCCATTTACTCAAAAATTTGCTGTAAAAATCCTTTTCTAAACGGGAGGAAATCAGTATCTTTAGGTCGAACAATACCCCCTTGGCCGTGAAATTTATCAAAGGAGAAAATTCGACATCAACTCTGTCTGTTTCCTGTTTCCATTAACCAGTCTGTTGAAAATGATAATGAATAAAAAAAGCACAAACGCCCAACAGCGTATATAACTTTTGGCGGGGAGAGTGCTTCGAAAACCTCCACAAGTCATATAAGCAAAACGCAGCTTAAAAAACCAATACCGAATAAAATTACAGAAAATAAAGTTTCTATATTTAGAAACATTCACTACCTTTGTAACGTTAAACAAGACAGCACTGAATGAGGTTTTTCGAAACAAAATTTTTAGAGGAAGCAGACAAATTTATTTCAGACCTTGACCGAAAGACAGTCAAAAAAATCTTTTACAATATTGACCTTGCGGAACAGACCAATGACCCAAAGCTTTTTAAGAAACTAAAAAATGATATTTGGGAGTTTCGGACAAAATACGCAGGAATTCAAATTAGACTTCTAGCATTTTGGGATAAGACCGATAACAAAAAAACTTTGGTTCTTGCGACACACGGTTTCATAAAGAAAGTTGACAAAATTCCAGCAAATGAAATTGACCGGGCGGTAAGACTGAAAGACAAATATTTTAACAACAAACAAAAAAAGTAATCATATGGCAACTAAAGAATTAAAGACATACTCACTAGCCGAGATGAAAGACAAATATATCGGCAAAGTTGGGACACAAGAACGTGACGAATATGAATATGAACTTCGTATGGACGTTTTGGGAAAAATGATTAAAGCCGCAAGACAAGAAAGAAATTTGACTCAAGAAGAACTTGGACGACTTGTTGGAGTTCAGAAAGCTCAAATCTCTAAACTTGAAAGTAGTGCTAACAGTGCGACTATTGACACAATATTAAAAGTTTTCAAGGCTCTAAAAGCAGAAATTAATTTTAACGTAAAAATTGAAGACAACTTTATTAAACTTGCTTGAAATGAAAATAAAGCCGATTGCACAACAGCGTGTATAACTTATAACGGGTGATGCTTCGGCATGCTATTAGAGGCAAACAAAGAATACTCAACTCAGCCAAATGAGATAAAGAGGTTAATTCTTGGAGAGCCTATAGAGCAAGGCTATGTACAAGCAAAGTCAATCATTGGCGATTTGAAAAGGAAGGATGAAAACTGAAAAAAACACTGAACTATAACAACTAAGTTTTCGTCCTGTGCGAAGCACCTGCAATGAAACCTCCCTTGAACAGCTTGTCCTCAAAGAGTTTGGGGAAAACAGGACTACAGTCGAATTTAAAATGTCTTTTCTACTTTTTCTCACCAACAATTTTTTTAAATTATCCTCCCTTCTGACCTCAAAAGCCCATAAAACCAATAAATTTGCTCAATGCAATCATCTTTATCCATCATCATTCCGGTGCTCAATGAAGAGGCGGTTTTGCCTACCCTTTTGGAAAGATTACGAAAGGAAAGGAATAAGTCGATTTCTGAGGTGATTGTAGCAGATATAGGCTCAAATGACAGGACTATAGAAATAACCCATACTTATGATTTTGTCCCATTGATTAGCAGTAAATTTGCTGATTTTTTCCGCCATTTACTCTGGGTTCTCACCCGATTTTAAAAAAAAACATACAAAACTTTATTGAGATTCGTCTGAGTAATACCTTTACCGTTATTGGAAAACAGATCGATCAGCCTTTTCGTTTTTTAAACAGATATGACTAAAAAAGACTTCGACAAAATATCAAGCAGAATACCCACCCACCCCGGAATTTATCAATTCAAGGACGATTCAGGAAGCATACTCTATGTCGGTAAGGCGAGAAATTTGTACAATCGCTTATCAAGCTATTTTACCGGAGGCCGAAGTCAAGCTAATAAAACCCGGGTGATGGTTCGCAAGGCTACTCACATAGATTACATCATAGTGGATTCCGAACACGATGCCCTCCTTTTGGAAAATACGCTGATCAAAGAGCACCAACCTCGATACAATGTCATGCTTAAAGACGGCAAGACATACACCTACATATGTGTGAAAAAAGAGCGGTTTCCAAGAGTTTTTTTCACAAGAAAAATCATCAAGGACGGTTCGGTATATTTTGGACCTTATACTTCAAAATACAGAGCTAAAATAGTGTTGGAACTCATTCGAAACCTCTTCCCGCTGAGGACCTGCAAATATCACTTATCACAGGAGAATATTGAAAAGGGGAAATTTAAAATCTGTCTCGAGTACCACATCGGAAATTGCCTCGGTCCCTGCGAAAACCTTGAATCTGAAGAGTCCTATAACAAGAAGATACAACAGGTCAAAAACATGCTAAGGGGTAATTTCGCCGAAGTAGTCAAACATCTTAAAGAAAGTCTTGCTACCGCTGTCGAGGAACTCAAATTTGAGGAGGCACAGGATTTAAAGGAAAAACTGGAAGCTTTTCAAGATTATCAAAGTAAGTCCACCGTGGTCAGTGCTACCATACGAGATGCCGATGTTTTTTCCTATGATGAAGACGACCAGTTTGCATGGGTCAATTATCTCAAGGTGGTAGATGGCGCCGTAATCAACTCTTATGCTGTTGAACTGAAAAAAAATCTGGCCGAAGTAAAAGCTGAAATCCTCGCTTTTGCAGTGATGAACATCAGAGAGAAATACAACAGCCTTGCTTCTGAGGTCATCGTGCCATTCGATCTGATATTACCCGAAAAAGAAGTAAATGTAAGCGTTCCACAGAGGGGAGATAAAAAGGCATTGTTGGATATGGGAGACAAAAATCTCCGTTATTTTATCCGTCAGCGGGAAAAAGTACGAGTGGAGAAAAAAGAAAGAGAGACCTCCGGTGAACGCATAGTCAAAACCCTGCAGAAAGACCTTCGTATGAAGGAGGCGCCTGTACATATGGAGTGTTTTGATAACTCCAACCTTCAAGGCTCCGACCCGGTGGCCTCCTGTGTGGTTTTTAAAAATGCAAAACCGAGCAAAAAGGACTATCGTAAGTTCAATATAAAAACTGTTGTCGGACCTGATGATTTCGCTTCTATGGAAGAAGTGGTTTATAGAAGATACAGCCGCCTGATCAAGGACAAAGAATCCCTGCCACAACTCATCGTTATCGACGGAGGTAAAGGTCAGCTCAATTCAGCTATGAAAAGCATCAGAAAGCTGGATTTGCAGGATAAAATTACTGTCATTGGAATTGCCAAAAGATTGGAGGAGATTTTCATAGCAGGAGATCCCATTCCCGTATATCTAGACAAACGCTCTGAATCCTTAAAAGTCATTCAACAGATTCGCAATGAAGCGCACCGCTTTGCCATTACTTTTCATAGGGATAAACGCTCTAGTCGATTGCAAGTCAGTAGCCTACATAAAATCCCGGGTGTCGGCCCTAAAACCACAGATAAACTACTGAAACACTTCGGCTCTCTGAAGAAAATGAGCGAATCGCCCATGGAGGAGATACAATCGATTGTCGGTCCCGCCATGGCATCGAAAATTGCAGTTTATTTGAATGATTTAGGGGAGAAATAGGACGTTTTTTACATCATCTTCTTTACCACAATTGTTCAGGAGTAAAGGAAAGTTGAATAGCGAAACCGGGCATTTTTATCCTTTGGTTAAACCCTTGACCATAGGTAAGAATAAGTTCCAGAAAATCGGGTACAATTTCGAATCTTGGGCCTCCGTAAAAGCTGTAATCCAAATTTTCTGCATAAATACCTGCTATAAGACCCCACCTTTCAATTAGAAAAATATCACTTCTCAAACCATAAGTAGCACTCAAGTCATTGGAGTAGAAAAGGAATAGTTGATACCCGCATTTATGTGCAAAACTAAGGCATTACTAAAAAGGCTCCTGCTGAAAGGTGCATAAAAATAAAACTCATCAGCTTTTAGCTCCTTATTCAGACTAAGTCCCATAACTCCACCCCAGGAATAACCATCAATTTCAAAATTGTTCTTTACAGCTTTTACTTCTGGCAGGACTCCATGAAAATTGAAATCATCCTCAGAATCAAAAATCACACCAAAACCAATTTCAAGCCATTGATTTGCACCAATGGCCGGCATAAAAACCGATTCAAATTGTCCGTACCAGGTTTCAATTTGAAATGAACGAAAATTGGTTATTGCCGCATCATCAACAATTCTTTCCTGAGCTTTCATATCACTGAAAACAATAAAGGAAAATAGGATAAAAAGTACGAAGGAATTAAAATAAATTAAAATGACTTTTTTCATTGTATTAATAATATCTGTATTTAGTTGATAATACTCCGGCTTAAAACTCCTCCAAATACTGCCCTTTCCCCTCCTTAATAATCTCCACATTTTGGGCTTTATGATGGGCAATGGTATTGCCGCTTGACCTTATTTCTACACGCAGAGTTTCAATAGGAAAAACCCGGAAATCAGCTGTACTCATATGGTTGAAATGGACGAAATGAGCTTCCAAATCATTGGCAACTACTTTTCCTGTACCGGAGTTATACACGTATAAATAATGGGTAGTACCGCTCAAGTACAAGTCCGGACTGCCCTGTTCCAGGTAAAAGAACATGCTATCTGCAGTTCCCGAAAACTCAAAATTTCTCAGACTTTTTAAAGTGTGAACGCTTAAGGAATTCAACTCCCAGTCATTCATAAATACATCACCAAATCCACTGAAATTAATTTCCCGGATTTCGGGTGTAAAAATATCTATCGTTATCCTTTCTGAAGGACTGCGCAACCACCTGCAATTGTTTTGATTTCTTAGATGTAGTTCTCTATTTTTAACCTCAAAGTGAATGTTGTTGATGAGATTTTCACCACCATGAATTACCAGCCCGGAATAATTGGTTTGCTGTATCTGAATATTGATTTGGTCACTGACATAAATTACGTCAAATTCATCAAGGAGAAATTCTACAAATGTATTATCCCCCGCAGCTAAAGGGCAGTCAGTATCCTTACAGGAAAAGAAAACAAGAATTATGGCAGTAAAAACATACAGTTTTTTCATCTCAGGATTTTTAACTACTCAAATTAATTCCGATTCCAATATCCATAAAATTGGCTTTGAAGTAATTGGAAAAAATACCGGCATGCACAAAAAAATGATCGGATAAACTGCGGCGATATCCCAATCTGTGATAAATCCCAGCCGTGGTTATATCCTCACTAAAAACAGAATATCCTTTATTAAAAAACAGGGTGGAAGGACCGTAGTTCATTGCCACACCCCCATATAATCCAATTTGATAGTTAATCCACCGTGCATTTGGATTCCTATTCCTGATTTCTGCTTCTCTTCTATTGGCAGCATTATACACCAGATCTGCTCCACCGCTCAAGTAAAATTTTTTGCTGATCCAATAGTTATAAGATGCTTGAAAAGTAAGTACTCCAAATTGAGAATCTGAATTAATATGAGGTGATCGTAACGAACCACTCAGCAGAATTGAGGTAAAGTTGGATTTTTGGGAAATAGGCATTTCATAAGGAACCACCTCTTTTGGGTTGAACACCTTCAGCAGACCCAATTCCAATAGGGTGTAATTGATCCCCTTGTTTGGCTTTTTGTAGGAACCATTGGAAAAGTGGTTAAAGGATATACCGGCGGTTGCTTCCCAATTATTGAGCAGTCTGTAGGTAAATTCCAGCTGTGCTTTTACATACACATTCAAATGAGTACCGATGGCGAGATTTCTTGGATTCTCCTGAGGCTCAAAAGGTTTTTCCAGCCAGCTTGCTCCTCCCGCTAATTTCAAATGCATTCCTGCAACACCATTTTGGAAAAAAAGTGGAAATCGTACATAAGGCCCGGCAGTCAACTTATATCCCAGAGTTTCCCAATTTCCAAAACTGGTATAAGATGCGAAAAAACCACTTGCGGGATAAGCGAAATGAGAATGCCATGGCTCTTCTCCCCTTTTTCTCCATTCGTAATTAAAGCCTATGGTTTGAAATCTCCCGGCTTCTAAGTAATTCAACTCCTCTCTGTGAGCCAGTAAAAATCCATTGCCGTACTGGATACCCAATGCGGTTTCTCTCTGATCAGTTGCCATCACGAATTCAGGTGAGAATAAGAGTAATATGAGCAAAAGGGTAAGTGGTTTCATGCGGTAAAAAAACTGGATTATTGAATGATAACTTATAAATTGGGATGACTATTTTGTTAATAATCTAAAATTGAAGATATGACTTTTACTTTTATTACCAGATGTTGAAAAGCATATTTAACAACCAAAATATCATTTAACGCACTTCAATAAGCTGCCTTTCCGCACAAACAAAAACCCGACAATCTTTCCCCTTTTTCACTATTTTGCTGCCGGTAAACTCGCCAAATGCCGGGAGAATTAATAGAGGAGGTTTTAGGTAAAAACAGGGCATTTTAATAGATTGCCTACCCTTGCCTTTTAATCTAAATGCCGGGTGGAGATGACCACAGATGACCAATTTTTGATCCAGAGCATTACCTTCGTTCTTCAGAACAATATCAGCGCGCAATACGAACTCATCGCAAACCGTAATTCCTGACTCCCGATAGAAATCGCTTTCGAATAAATCGTGATTTTCACGTAAATGAATTTACTTCCAATTATGCTTTGTATTTTTACCTTTAGCTTGAATTTTTAGGACTGTAAAATCTAACTTCAATGAAATGCCTTTTCACATTACTATTCAGTAAATTTTTCTACCTGATAGTCACAACTGGTATGGTACTTGGTCAATCCTCTTCAAATGTCATTTTTATTGATGAGAAAAGTCCGGATCATATTTCTATAGGGAAAAAGGCTTTAGTGTTTTATGATTCAGATGGAACAATCAACATACAAGCTTTGCTTAAGGGTGATTCCTTAAGGTTTCACGAAGCTGGAAGCGAGTTTGGAAAAGATTTTGAATTTCCGGCGGTAGTGTGGTCAAAAATTAATATCACTAATCGTAAATCTGAAAATGACCATCGGTTAATATTATTGTGCGACCTTGCAGATTCCATTCAAGCGTTCCATCTTGAAAATGGTAAGATCTTAGCAGAAAGCAAAAGTGGCACCTATATACGACCCTTGAATAAAGAAATACCTTCCAATAAAAATTTTATTCAACTGAACTTGGAACCTGATCAGGAAAAAACCATCTACATCAGAAGTGTTTTCAATAAACCGGTAGCCAATATTCATTATTCCCATTTATACCTTCGGCATGCACAAAAGGAATTGAGCACAATGGTTTTCCAGATGGGAGTTCAGTCTTTTTACTTCGGCATTATGATGATTTTGAGTTTATTGGGTTTTATATTGTTTAAAGTTTTTAGGGAGTCCTCTTTTTTCTATTTTGGATTACTCGGTCTGGTTTTCTCGAGTTATTTCCTTTTATTTAGTAATGCTTTTGATATTCTGATATATCCCATTTCACCTGAATTCCATGTATGGATAGTCATGGGTTCTATTTTTGGTTTGATTATTTTGGGTTTTCTTTTAATCAGCAGACAAATATCAATGAAGTTGCTGTACCCTAAAATCTACAAAGTTTTCAGATTTTGGACATTTTTTATTGTGGGCTCAAGACTTATTTTACACTTTATAATGGGAGATGTGTTTTTTATATCATTTATCAATAATATATTATTAGCTATCTGGATAATTATCGCGATGATTCCTGTTATCCATCTATCTTGGAAAAGAGACCCCAATGGTATCCAGATGTTACTTGGTCTCGGAATTTTATTCAGTTCATTCATTGTTTTAATTCTAGGTTTAATGGGATTAATTCCCAGAAATACTTGGGTTTTAATGAGTGTACAGATTGGTTCTGTCCTTTTCTATTCGCTGCTTTTTGTCGGTATGATTGAAAAACTAAAAACGATTCAAAAGGAAAAATTAGAGCTTTCCACTATCAATGAATTGAAATCAAGATTTTTTGCCAACATCTCTCATGAATTCCGGACTCCGCTCACCATGATTATGGGTCCCATCACCAACCTACTGCAAAGCAGTAATCAATCAGAAAAGAATAAGAAATTATTATCTACAGCAAAACAACAATCCGGAAAACTTCTAGAAATGGTTAATGACCTCTTGGAGCTCTCTAAGCTAGACTCTAAAAATGTAAAACTCCTTGTAGAGAAAAAGAACATTGTAAGCTTTGTAAAGGGTGTGGCTATGTCGTTTGATTCTTTAAGTGAGATTAAAAACATCCACCTTGAGGTAATTGGTCCAAATGAAATTGTTCCCATGTGGTTTGACCCCGCCAAAATGGAGATCATTATTACCAACTTATTGTTCAATTCATTTAAGTTTACTTCAGAGGGAGGGAGTATCACTGTGGAGATTAAATCTAATAAAAACCACCTTACAATAATTATTTCAGACACCGGTAGCGGTATCTCTGCTAATAAAATACCCTATATCTTTGATCGATTCTTTCAGGCTGAAGACAACCCCATAGGTGATATTAGCGGCAGCGGCATAGGGCTTTCATTGGTAAAAGAGTATATTAATCTTCACCAGGGGTCAATCGTTGTAGCTAGTGAAATAGGTAGAGGGAGCTGTTTTACACTGACCTTTTTGTTAGGAGGAGACCACCTTAATTCAAAACACATTCTAATAAAGGAAGATGTACAGACGAAGAGTCCTGAATTTGATTTTTCTCCGAACAGAAATTTACATGATCAAATTTCAGACTATAATTTTGAACAAAATACTGTAAAAATCAATAAAAACAAGGCTACTATTTTGATCGTAGAAGACAATTCTGATGTACGCCTATTTCTCTTGGATCAATTCGTTCACGATTTCAATGTTGTTGTAGCGGAAAATGGGAAAAAAGGTATAGAAATGGCTCATCTTCATCAACCTGAGTTGATAATTACAGATGCAATGATGCCTGAAGTAGATGGGTTTGAGCTTTGTAAAAGTCTGAAGGGAGATCTGAATACCAGTCATATTCCCATTATAATGCTGACTGCACGAACTGAAGAGGAAGAAAGGATAAAAGGTCTGGAATTTGGTGCTGATGACTATATCACTAAACCGTTTAACTCCCGGGAATTAAAAGTCCGGGCTAAAAAACTCATTGAAATTAGAGTAAACCTAAAGAAAAACCTTCTTGAAAATCCTTCTTTACACTATCAAAGCAGTGAGCTGAATCAAATGGATAAAGATTTTTTGGAAAAGATAGAATCTTATATTTATAAAAACATTTCTGATCCGAACTTTGGGGTACCTGCTTTGGCTAAGTCGGTAATGATGAATCAGGCTCAATTAAACAGAAAACTAAAATCACTTACTGAATTAACTGCTAGTAAGTATATACAACACCTAAAACTAAACAGAGCACTTCTTATGCTCCAGCAAAAGGAGGGAAATGTCTCAGAAGTTGCTTTTGAAACGGGATTTAGTAGTAATGCATATTTTATAAAGTGTTTTAAGGAAAAATTTGGTACTACCCCCGGTGCCTTGATAGAGTGACATGCCCTCCACTTTTTTAAAGCATCGGGTAACCATAATGCTTATTTCATAGTCAAAATAGTCTGGTTGACTTCTTTCACCAAACTAATCACTTAGCAATTCACCTCCTGAATAGAAAAATTCAGCTAGATTCCTTTTCAAAACTCCAATAATTTATACAAAAGACAAAAATAATGATACCTCAAAAGGCGCTAAAAGGAGCAATTTTGCAAATAGCTTTGAATGTCAATAATCTTTTAATTATAATTATTTATGAGGTTAAAAATAATCGGACTGATTGCCATCAATTCAAATTAGCAGGAGAAATAAACAAAAATCATTTTATAAATCAAAAACAAAATTATGAAGCCAACATTTACAATTTTTTTATTTATTTTTAGCTGGTGCTTACTGCCAGGTGTGGGGAACGGTCAACTAGTTATCAATTACGAGGATTTTCCCAAGCCGGGAGACTATGAGATATTTCGATTCATAGCGGATATTGATGGAATTCAATTACCCTCTGCAGGAGAGGATCAGGTCTGGGATTATTCTCACTTGCAGCCATTAGGTAATACTTTAAATGTCTTTACAAAAGTGGAGGATGATGAAGATTTTCCTGAAGCTAAATACAATTCTCCTGAGGTATTATTTTTTCAAGGTTTTTCATATAATAGTGTTTTATATGAAGGTTATGATGAGAATGGGATGTTTTTGGTAGGACGACTATCGGATGATACCACTTTTTCAATAACGCCAATTTCAGGTGGACCAAATGATGTTATTCGCTTTGTTGGTGGACCTATAGTATTTGAGGGACGTCAGGATTTTATGAAGTTCCCTTTATCATATGGGAATTTGTGGACTGAGTCTAGAATTGAATATGTCCCTTTTGAACTTACTGTGGCGGCATTTGGTCTGAATATGGTTCCCGGCCAAAGAAAAAGGATACTTAGTCAGACCAGAGAGGTCATTGGATGGGGCCAATTAACGACTCCAAATAGAGACGGTGATGCAAATGATCCCAGAGATGTATTACTTATGCAAGTTCAGGTAATGGCTGTTGATAGTGTTTTTCTAGGAGGTGCACCTGCTCCTCCACAACTGATGGATGCTTTTGGACTTAGTCAGGGAGGAATAGTAGTAAGTGAATATTACTTATTTTGGGATCAGTATGATATTTCTAATCTGATGCGAATAAATTTAAACAACAATGGTGAAATAAGTAGTATATTTTTCAAACCTGATCACAATGATATAGGAACCTCAGTTCGAAATCTTTCATTGATTCCTGCAAATGCATATCCCAACCCAATTTCGCCAAATCAGGATCTGACCATACAAACCAATGAACCTTTGTCATTAAGTGATTTTGTGCTATCGGATATTAATGGACGCATAGTTTACCATCAATCACTAAGTCCATTCTCTGAAAATAACTTAACTGTTACTCTACCCGAATACTTATCCTCAGGTATGTATTTTTATCAGTTAGTTAATAGTCAAGGAGAAGTTAAAAGTATTGGAAAATTAAAAGTACAATAGAGGATTTAGAAATTAGATTCCATTTGTGTTACTTCTTTTTTATTGTAGGTAATTTACAAACAGTCTCCTAAAAAAACTGGTCAACTCAAAATAGTTGACCAGTTTTTTTTTTGATAAAAATAGGTGCCGGGTTTTGGTTTAAGATTTCAGGCAAAGTTTTACGCTTTGAGTTGCCAAAAAACCTTATTGCGTTTCATAGTCAATATTTTAAGATTTACGCTCATTCAATCCAGGTACCTCTATGCATTACGCGCTGCAAACTTCTCGTATTCCTAATATCATTCAATGGATTTTCCTTCAAAACTAAAAAGTTGGCCAATTTGCCTTCGGAGATAGTCCCAACTTCTTCTTCTTTACCCAAAAATTTAGCAGGTACAATAGTGGCAGATCTGAGCGCTTCAATATTTGACATTCCTGCATGGGTCATAAACTCCAATTCCAGGTGCGCACTGTAACCCGGGACAACGGCGAGATTGCCGGCATCGGTGCCCAACATGATCGGCACCCCGGCCCGGTGCATCAATTGAAAATTACTATACATATTCTCAACATAAGTAAAAGGTTCATCACCCCATTCACTCATAATTAATTGCCTAATCGGCCAGTTTTCTAAACTTCTGGTAGTGCGTCTGGAGCTATTTTCCATTAGAAAAGGATCTTTAAGAATTACCGGATCTTTAGTGTATTGAAACATCCAGGCAATGGATAAAGTGGGGGTGTACCAGATAGAATCATCTCTCATTTTTTCAAAAATCGCGATATCATTTTCCATGACTACATCCCCTGCAGTATGTGCAATAACATTGACCCCTGATTCAACTGCATCAATCAAATCGGTTTGTCTTAAGACATGCACAAATACCGGTAGATCGAATTGGGCAGCAGTTTCGGTAGCTTTCTTCACCAAATCATTTGACAACCTGGGAAGCGGATTATTTCCACCAAGGTTGGATTCCAGCATTATTTTTATCCCATTTACACCTTTTTCCTTTTTTTTAGAAAAAAGATAGTCTAAATCGGTGTTTTCTGTAAACTCGATAAGTCCATTTTCATCCAGATCAATTTCTTCAACAGATTTACCCAACATCATTGCCATTAATATTAGGGGATATCCCCCGGTAGTGGTCAAAAAATCACCGGTCAAATACATATCCGGACCAATGATTTCCTTATTCCTTTGTTTATTTCTTAAATCGAGACTTACCTCCTCATTGAAGCCATGCTCTCCGAGAGTAAAAATAGCGCTTACTCCATACCGAAGAAATTGTTCAAGGGCAGATTTCCGGATGGACTCATCAGGAGGAAGAATCCCACCACTGTTTATGTGAACGTGCATATCGAACAATCCGGGGAGTATGTATTGGTCGTTGACATCAATTAAAGTGTAGAGCTGTATAAGACTATCCGGCAGCTCTCCGCCAGATATATAATCAATTCTATCATCCACGATTAAAAGGTGCTGCTTCTCTATTATACTACCTGTTTCTACATCTACTATATTGGCATTGGTAATGAGGTAGCCATCATGAGCTGATCGCTCAGCAAAAACACTGACAGGATCCAGCACCAAAGAATGTTCATGAGGATTGTGAAACCACAGAAAATACGCTATAATCCCGAGCAGAAAAATAAACCCAATAAAGTAAAGTAGGTATTTAAAAAATTTTTTCATAGCATCTTTTTTTTAAATAAATTAGATAAAGCTAAAAATCTTTGTAAATATAATAAATCGGATATAAATAAACACAAAAATTACAATATTTACAGAATAAATTAAAACCTTATGGTTGTGATGTGTTTTTTGGGTTTCATAATTTGCCTATCTCATCATTAGTCGAAAGTCGTACTCGATCCCATAGCTTTCCGTAGCCCCTAATTTTATGAGAATTATAGCAAAACATATCACTCTATACTAAAATCCTGTCAGCTTTCTCCACCCAACACCACATCCATTAAGTATTCTTCCCATTCCCTTTTGCAAAAAGCAAAATATTTTATACCTCGCCAGTCAACTGATAATCAACCATCAAAAAATACAGAAAAGTTAAATGTAAAATTTACTGCCAAAATACTTTGTGAAATACAATTTTTATACCGTATATTTCGGTCATGATCACCCTACCCTTAAATATAATCTGTTGCCTTCCCGCCCAGGAAGTATATGTAACTAGCCCCTGTTGCAACTGGATGTATTGGTGCGGTGGTCGTTGGAAATAGTGACCCTGCTAAGTGCTGAGTTTTTTCATTGGAAGAATTAAAACTTAACCTAAAAGCAGCTTTTGTCTGGAATCAGTTTTCTATTAATAGCCCATAGATTCAGGTCCTTTTATTTGTCAATGTTTTGTGTAAGTAATTGTAAGTCTTTTCTTTACTTTTTTCATAAAAAATCATCCAAATGCCAACCATTAAAATACCGGGGATTCAATCCAAAACCAATTTAAGGTCAACCCTATTAAAGGATATTCTGCCTGTTGAGGACACCTATGAAATACAGGATACCATCAGAGGAGCAACCCATATAGAATCTTCTTCAATTGATGAAGAAACTATCATTTATTACGAGTACGAAGACGGCTCTTCTGTTTTTCTCAGTTATGATGAGCTTTGTTTGTTAAGTGTCGAGGAACAAAAATTAATAAAGGGCAGTCGCAACGAATCCGAATTTAAAAAGGACGATCTGCTTCTACCTCTTTCCATCCCGGATCCGGATGGTGAAAGGGGATTGTTTAGCAGGATATTACCTAAGGTGATAGGTATTTTGAAAAAGAAAACCACTGATGAGGTCTTAAGTGGTTTAGCTGATAAAACAACCCTTGCCATTGCTAATCATTTACAGAGCAGATTGGTGAATGAAGAGGGCTTGTTTTCTGTAGATGAAAACTTTATCCCCAGGGCATTACCCGGGAGTTTTGCAAAGGACAAACCTTATTTTCTTTTTATTCATGGAACCAACAGCAATACCTACAATGCTTTTTCCGGTTTAAAAAATGAGCATAATGGTCAGGTATGGAACGAGATAAAGCAAAAATATGATGGGAGAGTGCTGGCATTCGAGCACCACACCATGACGAAAAGTCCTTTGGAAAACATCCTCAAATTGGCAACTGATTTACCTGACGAAATTTCTACCGTAATCATGACCCATTCCAGAGGGGGGCTGGTGATGGATACTTTGCTAATGGCATTGGAATGCAGTAAAGATGATGAGCAAAGACAATTGGTTTCAGATTTTTTCAAAAAATACAAAAGAGAAAAAGACGCAGAAATTTTTCAACAAATAATGGATGCTCTCAATGGAAAAAAAATAAAAGTAGAACAAAGTATAAAAGTAGCTTGTCCGGGATATGGCACCCATCTGTTGTCCGATAATCTGACCAACTTCACAAGAGTTTTAAGCGCCCTTGTAAAATATGCTGTTCCTGCCGCTTCTCAGACCATAGGAACCATTGTTGAAAAATTAGTCTTATCGATAATCAAAAATAAGGATGAAGTAAATGTGCTGCCCGGCCTGGAGGTAATGACTCCCGACAGTCCTTTTTTGAAAATTATTAATGGATTTGAGAAATCACTGGAACACAGTCAATTCATAATGGCTGGAAGGGCCAGTTTAACGAGCAACATTGTCCATTCCCTGAAATTTATTTTTACAAGGATTATCATTCAGGAGAGAAGTGATATGGTAGTTCATACCCGATCTATGCATCAAGGTCTGAAGAATCCCGGTGGTTACAAATATTTCCTGGCCGAAGGAAGGACGGTTCACCACTCCAGTTATTTTGTGGATGATTTTACTCAGGAAAAAATTATCTACGCTATTGAAAGCGGAGGAAAAACCATCCCGGGCACCGTGGAGGTTTCACTCAATGAAGCACCGGAGACAAGAGGGTTGCTCGGAATCGAACATGGAGAGATAAGACCCAAAAAGATATCAGGAACCAAGCCTGTAATCATACTATTACCAGGCATACTTGGATCTACACTTTACAAAAGGGAAAAAAGAAATGCCCGCTACTGGTTGAGCTATTCCAGAATTGTCAGAGGGCATCTGTCAAGGTTGGGAATTCATGAAAAAAATATCAGTCCGGAAGGAGCCATAAGAACTGCCTATAAAAGATTCTGTGATTATTTTGAAAGGCAGGGTTACGAGGTCTACCTCCATCCTTACGATTGGAGAAAATCCCTGAATGAATCAGCGGAAAACCTAAATAGGGCTATAAAGGAAGATCTCCTGGATGAATACCCTGAATTAACTGTTCAGGTCGTCAGCCACTCCATGGGAGGAGTTCTTTTCAGAACCTTTGTCAATAACCATAAGGAGACTTACGATCAGCTTAGAGAAAGAAATCGATTCAGGTGGATAATGGCAGGAACCCCCTGGTATGGGTCTTATGCAGCGCTTGAAACACTTCTGGGACAAGGAAGTAAAATTAATCTTTTGGCAAGTATTTCCATAGGTCTGAATAAACACCAACTGCTGGAAATTTTTATTCAATATCCGGGATTGTTGGAGTTACTTCCTTTAAATATCAATAATGGAATCACAGACAGGCAGCTTACTTCAATTGAATTTTGGGAAGATCTCAACAAAAAGGATAAGAATGGATCAGCTTGGGTAATTCCCTCTGATAAAAATCTTAATCAATTAAAAGCCTACTTTGAACAGGTACAGTCTTTTAGTCTCAAGAATCCTGATAATGTCTATTACATCGCAGGTGGAGGCGGGAAAAAAGGAAAGAGAACGCCCATAAACTATTCGATAGAAAACGGAATTGTAAAATTTGACCAAAAAACCCGTAAGGGGGATACGACAGTAAGCTGGAAGGAGGGAATTCCTGAGGAATTGATTGAAAAGAACAATGTGTATTATGTGCGAACTACTCATGGACAGCTATTAAATGACCCCAATTTATTCCCGGGCATCCGAGACCTTTTACTTACCGGATCGGCCCCATTTTCCACTGTAGGTTCAGCCATAATAAGGGGAGGAGAGGAAATACTACAACCGATTTACGATGAATCTATCGACTTTGTAAATAATGAGTTTGAATTAGAGGAGTTGCTCTTTGATTTTGATGAAGATCTGGAATTTATGCAAACTCCGTTAATTGATGTAAAAATTTCTCATGGTCATTTAAAGTATGCTGAAGGCCCACTTATGGTTGGCCATTTTACAGGTGAGTATATTATTAAAGCCCAAGGTGCACTCGACAATGCGCTTGGTGGCTTGTTGAAAGAAAGATTTGAGAAAGGGGTCTATCCTGAAACAGCAGGATCCTCTCTTTTCATTCTTAGACCTGAAGGAAATAAACCAAGAGGAGCACTGATTATAGGTAATGGAAATCCTTTTGAATTCACCGGATTTAAATTGACTACTGCCGTCCGGTCGGGAATAGTAAGTGCCATTTTACAAATTAGGGATAATCATTATCAGGGCATGGGAGAGGTCTATATGCCCGACACCATCAGTTCCTTGCTGGTAGGGACAGCTTACGGTGGCATCTCCATGGAAAACAGCATCCGATCAATTGTTGAGGGGGTAAAACTCGCCAATCGTGACCTGCAGAGTGAATCAGAATCCAGCTATTACGAAAACACCATCAAGAATATTGAATTTGTCGAGCTATATGAAGATAAAGCCATAGCTGCATTTTATATTCTGAAAAGACTTCATCGGGATGGAATCATCAGAAATACCCAATTGGTAATTGACCAAAAATCAGGAGCCAAAACCAATCTCAGCATCACCTATGGAAGCGATAATTGGAACCAGCTTACCATCCGCCAAGCTTCTCCCTGTCCGATGGCACTGGATAATTGCGTCTCCAATCGCAATCGGCTGACTTTTAGCCTGAATACCGGAATGGCACGGGAGGACAGTAAGGATGTCTATTTCAATACAACACTAATTCACCACTATTTAAGAGAAATAGCCAAAGAAGACCAAAGACTTAAGAATTGGGACCAACAAACAGCAAAAGTGTTATTCGAAAGACTGATTCCGCAGGATTTTAAAAACAATCTGCGCTTGCAACAAAATACCATATTAAATCTCGATCTGGCATCCTCAGTTTTTCCATGGGAACTCATTCAGGATACTGCTGTCAATGAAAAGCCCTGGTGCGTAAGTACAGGACTGATTCGTCAGCTCAATTTGAGCAGGCCTGTTAGCAATAGAAAATATTCCAATGGCAATCACATCTTGGTCATAGGAGACCCTGTACTGAATTCAGATAAATTTGCACAGTTGCCCGGAGCTGCAAGAGAAGCAGAAGAGGTCCAAAACCTATTCAGGGCCAGGAATTACGATTTGGATGTACTGATTAATCGAGATGCAACTGAAGTATTCAGTTCCATTTTCGCCAGAGAACACCGATTTATTCACATTGCAGCACATGGAGTATTTGATCCGAATGACAGTCTTAAGTCCGGCATTATCATAGGTTCAGAAAAAAACGACGACAAAGAAGAATTGATGTTAATTACTGCCGCTGATATCCTTCAACTCGATACTTTGCCGGAAATGGTTTTTATCAATACCTGCTATTCTGGAAAAAACACCTCTGCTGCCAGTGATCATTCCTACAGAACCTATGAATTTGCTGCCAATATCGGGCATGAGTTCATCAGCCGAGGGGTGCGATCCGTAATAATTGCAGGATGGCCGGTATACGATGATCTTGCTTTGCTTTTTGCAAAAACCTTTTACCAGGCCATGTTTAAGGGCGATGAATTTGGTGTTGCTGTACAAAAGGCCAGATCAAGATGTTATGAAGCTGCACCCGATCGAAATACCTGGGGAGCCTATCAATGTTACGGAGATTCTATGTACAGAATGACTTCCGAGAGGTCCGGCTACGAAAATAATTCTTCCGCAAGAGAATATCTGCTGCCACAGGAGGTTTACAATGATCTAAAAAATTTAATCAGCAGAGCTGGAAACAGTAAGAATAAAGTCAATTGGTTGAAGCCTGAATTACAGGCTTTATCTACAGCTGTTGCCAGACTTCAGATTAGAGATCCTGAAATTCTTGAACAGGAAGCATTTGCCTATTACCATCTGGGAGACAACAACAGAGCATTGCGTATTCTTGAGAATTTATTGAAAACCGAAAAAGCCAGCTACGATGTCCGCACTTTAGAGCAGTGGTGCAATATTAAAGCCAAAGACCTGGTAATCCGGGCAGAGGAGAGTAATAAAGGTGAAAATGGGAAATTGAGTAAGTCTGAAAAGAATGCCATTGAAAAAGAGTTTGATGAAATCATTGAAAAATTGGAATCATTGCAAAAATTCGGTGAAACTTCTGAAAGATATTCCCTATTGGGGAGCTGCATGAAAAGAAAAGCTATGTCTCAGCACCTCATGGAAAGGCCGAAAAATACCATAAAGGCCAACCTCAGAAAATCATTAAACTACTATTCAAAGGCAAAAGATAAGAATTCAGCAATGTATGATCTGTACAATGAGATTGTAATATTACAACTCCAAATCATTCTAAACACAGATGAAAACCACAGGGAAAACTTTTCTAAATTGTTGAAGAACTTCAATAAGCCAAGGGTTGGAGAGGATTATTATCAGCAGATCCAGGTCTTTAATATATTGGTGACGGAATTCCTCCTTTCAGGAAAGATTGTAAAAGCCGGAAAAACACCTCCTGAAAAATTCCTGATTGCTCAATTTGAGGAGATATGGAAAGATTATGGCAGTTACAACCAACTGAAAGGAGAGTACGAGCATTTGGAAAACCTGATCGCTGGTCTAAACAAAAATGATGCTCGAATAAAAGTATTGGGTGCAGTGGCGGAGCATATCAGGTATATAGAGCAGGCAAATAATTAATAAACAAAAAAAGGTATTATGGCGAAGGTTTTTATTTGTTATAGGAGTAAAGATAATATTATAAGACCAAAAGATTTAAAGGAAAGACTCTCGAGGTATATAGACAAAAGTTCAATCAATTATGATGGAAAATTAAGAGCAGGAGAGCGATGGAAGGAGAAAATTATTGAAAAGATTGAAAAGGCCGATGTAATACTTGTTTTAATAGGAGATAATTGGGAAACTTTAGCAGCTGAGAAAATAAATAAACAAGAAGAAGATATAGTTGCATTGGAAATAATGGAAGCAGTTAAACAAAGGAAACAAATAATTCCTGTATTATTTGACCAGGCTTCCATGCCTAATAACTTAGCAGACCATGAGTATATAAAAGAATTGAACTCTATTCAAGCTATAAAGATCAACACACAAGGGAAGGAAGACTACATAAAGTCTTTAGGTGAAAAGTTAAGTAAAAAAATACATAGTAGAGCAAATTATTTACTAAGAAAATATAAAAATCCCATTGGTATATTTGGGATTGTTGTAGTGGTTTTATTGGTGATGGTTTACTATTTGCAAAGAGAGCCTTATTGTCAAAAACTTCCCCCTAAGGATGGGTTTAATATTATTATTGATCCTAAAAGTAAAATTGGGATTTTAAATACCCGAACCTATAGTGAGATGGAGTATATAATTTCTACTAATTTAAGTGCCATGAACAAAAATATAACTCCCCTAAAAGGACGAACAGCAGGAATAGATCAATTTATCCGTAAAAATATAACAAAAAAATGTAATGCTGATATTGTAATAATGGGAAACAAAGAATCAAGTATCATTGAAATAATTTCAGAGGAATTCAGAGGATTTTTCCATGAGAATTTTCCGGAGAAATATACTGAGTTATTAAATAGACCGCATAGTTTACATGATGTAAGTTGTTTTATTTTTACTTATTTATCTTTTATTAACGGTAAACAAGTGTCTAAGAGTAAATGTTTAGACAAATTATTAGGCCAAATGGTCTCCGAACAATTACCAATACATCAAGCATCCCTACAAATTTCTTCAAGAATATTTAAGAAAAATAATAAATTAGATTCAGCTCTATTGACTTTAAACTCTATTCATGAAGGGGGTTTTAACAAGGCCTATGTAAATTATGAAATTTTAAATATTGGTCACCAACTGGGGAATCCTAATGTGGTGATTGAGGCATACAATAATTTAAAAATTAATTCCCCTGGATTCAATTTTCAAGGTAATGATTTTTTGATGGTTGCAGATGCACACAAAGAATTGAATGACTACGGAAATATGATGAAAAATTATGTTAATGCATTTATAATTGATAATAAACTTAAAGATAAAATAAATAACAAAATTAAAGATGATTTTAATTTTGATCGTTCAAGTTCAGATGTATTAACCCATGAAATTATTAGAGAAGCTGACCAATTGGATGAAATAGATTGGAGTCATGTGGTAGGTGAATTGAACAGAAATTTTAGGAATAGTTTTGAAAATAGGATTAACCTTAATGAAATTATTATTAACACATCAGGTAATTTAGAACCTCTCCAATAGAGACCAATATTTCTAATGGAAAAAAGAAAAAAATTATTAATTAAGACCTTTCCGCCATGATCGACATCAAAAAATACCTCACCAATCTTCTTCCCACCGAAGATGAAACCCTCATTCGGGACCTAAACACTTATTCTAAATCTATTCCACTGGAAAAGGAATTAGATTTTGCAGACAGTGGATTGCCCATAAAAATACTGGTAGGGGCCCATCTGAAAGTTGAAAATATCGAATCTAATAGACCTGATAGTCGGGAGTTCCTCGGTAAACTTACCCAGGACAATCACTACCTGACACACGGTCTGGAAGTGAGTGCTAATATGGTGGCAGGACATAGTGGAGATCAAATCAAAGCTGCATTGGAAACCGCTACTTTTTTGCACACTTTTTATGGGGTAAAGCATCACGGCAATACCCAATTGGGAAATGCTATAAAGGCAGATTGGTCAGTGTATAAAACCTTTTTTAAAAAAGGGGATGTCCAAAAACTGGAAAAAGGAAACA
>RECS01000129.1 GCA_007693915.1 Saprospirales bacterium
TGGACCAGATTGATACCTTAGATCTTTATTTTGTTTTAGGACAACATCCAACCGACCCACATCATTGTTGTCCTAAACCCTTTACCAAAATTGACTCCATTTATTTGAATCACATCCCATTTCTTCCGGAATTCCCGTCTAATGCTAACTCACAGCTGCTAATTTACCGATAGTTGTAAAGATAAACTCGGTATATTCTAGAGAGGAAACTAGAGATTCCTATAGGATTAATTTAGATTTTATTTCTGACTAAAAAAACATCAACCCCCGTCCAATATCCAAACATTTAGTATATATTTGTTTTCTATTCGACATCAATTTTTATCCTTTAATCTTAATAGTTTATGTCATCTATTATCTCTAAAAACATCGCCCATCTGAGAAAAAAAGCCGGTTGGACTCAACAGGAATTGGCATCAAAACTTGGTATTCCCAGATCTACCCTCAGTGGATATGAACAAGCCTATGCTGAACCACCAATTGAAGGGATACTCACTTTTGCAAAAATATTTTCAGTCGATCTGGAAGCGCTGCTCAAACATCGATTATGGGAAGGAGAGCACAGCACCACCAAAAGTGATCAGCTTAAAGTACTTGCCATCAGTGTCGATAAGGACAACCGATCTAATATCGAATTGGTAGAAGCCAAAGCTGAAGCCGGTTATACCGGAGCTTTTAATGATCCATCCTATATCAAACAGCTACCCAGATTGTACCTCCCTCAACTAAAAGAAGGGACATACAGGGCTTTTGAAATCAGAGGTGATTCTATGTTACCACTCAATCAGGGTGATATCGTTGTTTGCTCTTTTGTAGAAAAACTATCTGACATAAAAGATGGTATGACCTGTGTGGTCGTTACTCAGGCAGAAGGTATAGTCTATAAGCGCATTATCAATAACTTTAAAAAGAAAGTTCTCTTGCTTCAATCCGATAATGAGATTTACCAACCTTATGAGTTGCCTTACAATGAAGTGTCTGAGATTTGGAAGTACGAAGCTCATTTATCCTTCGAAGAACCGGGTTCTGCTTTTAAAACTATACAGGATGCAAGACTGTTGAAAATAGCCAGTGATGTAAGTGAAATTAAAAGTGTAATTGGGAAAAGCTAGTCTATAAAAACACGGCTTTAGCGCAATATAAAGACCCTAAGGAGGACAAAACTGACAATCCTCCAATCCCTCAATATCACCCAATTCCTCAACCAAATCAATCATACTCCGTTTTAAATTTTTCTAAATTTCAAGAAACGGCTAAGCCCAACAATTAATATTTTCGTAATATTATCTTTTATTTTCAGCTGATCCGGCTGATTTAACCCAAATATTAAACATAAAAAATTGAATTTCAAATAATTGCATAAAATATGAAGTCTAAATCACCCCTTGTTTTCCTCTGTTTTCTAAGTTTCCTTTTTTTCATTCAATCTCATTCAGTAGTATTGCTGGCTCAGGCAGAAATCCTCGCACGACATCCGGCTATTTCTCCCGACGGAAAAACCATTTCTTTTTCCTATCAAGGCGATATATGGACAGCACCTTTTGAAGGTGGGACGTCATTGAGACTCACTCTTCATGAAAGTTATGAATACAATCCCAGATTCACAAAAGATGGTAAACACATCATTTTTACCGGTAACCGACATGGGAATAATGACCTTTTTCGAGTATCTACCGATGGGAGTCAGATAGAGAGACTAACCTGGCACTCTGCATCAGATATGAATCCGGGAATGCAAGCTGACGGGACTATTTTTTTCAATACTCGACGTGCCTACGCTGTTGTTGAAAGAGAGCCTGAGGTGTACAAGATAGAACCCGGCCAAAGTACTCCTTATCGCGCCCTTGATGCCCTGGGTTTTAACCCTACGCCTACAGATGATGGTCGATTGATTGCTTTGGAAAAAGGAACCGCACCTCAAAATAGAGAACCCTACACTGGACCAGCCAGAAGAAATATCTTTATTTATAACACAGCCAGAAGCCAATATCATCAAATTACAGAGGCAGAAGCCATGCATGTATTACCCCGGTGGTCAGGCAGAACCTTGTACTATATTTCAACCCAATCCGGTATCTATAATATTTATCGGCAGGAAATCACTAACAATGGTCAAAAAAGAGGGGAAGCAGAACAATTAACCGATTTTGAGGATAGTGGTGTAAGGCATTTTGACATCAGTGCAGATGGAAAAAGGATTGTTTTTGAAAGAAAAGTAGGCCTATTTTCACTAAATACAGAATCAGGGGAAATAGCACCCATTAAGGTGGGGGTTACCAGAGATTTTCGCTTTTATCCGGAAGAGAAAAAAACATTTACTTCCGATGCCAATCAATACGCCATTTCTCCGGATGGGAAAAATGCAGCCCTTACCATTAGGGGTGAAATTTTTCTGACCGTAAACAACAAAGACCACAACAATACAGTAGCCCTCACAGACCATGCAGCTCGCGATGAAAACCCCGACTGGTTGAGTGATTCCACACTTTTATTCACTTCAGATCGCGATGGTAAATTTGATATCTATGCAGTCCGGTCCTCCGACCCAGAGAATGGTAATATTTTCCGTACCCTTTTCAGGGAAACAGTGCGCTTAACAGATATGGAGGAAGATGTAATGAACTATTGGTTGTCCAATTCCAAAGACCAAATAGCTATACAAGTAGGAAGAGGGAGACTATATATCGCAGATATTGACTCATCCGCAAGCATCAGCAATTACAGGCTATTGATAGATGGTTGGGCTGCTCCGGGGGGATTGGTCTGGAGTCCCGATGATCAATGGCTGGCCTACTCCATGCCGGATCTCAATTTTAATACGGAAATATATATCCATCCCGTTGACAACTCTATGGAAAGGGTAAATATCAGTATGCATCCCCGCAGAGATTTAAATCCCTTCTGGAGCAAAGATGGAAGTAAACTGGGCTTTGTATCAGATCGTAACAATCAGGATTACGACATTTGGTTTGTATGGTTGAAAAAAGAGGATTGGGAAAGGACAAGGGCTGAGTGGAGGGATATTGATGTTTTCGGTGATGAGGGTATTGTAGTCAAAAATGGAAATGAAAATGACGAAGAGGAAAATGGTGAAGAAGAAGAGGAAAATGAATTCATCCAGATAGATTTTGATCGCATTCACGACAGACTGGTACAGGTTACCCGTGATGTAGGCAATGAATGGAATTTAAGAATTTCTCCCGATGGTGAAACATTTTATTTTACCGGAAATGTTGCCAACAACAATGCATTACAATCTATAAAATGGGATGGAACAGACCGCAAAACTATTGTTGAAAACTTTAGAGGTGGTAGTTTACATCTCTCTGATGATGGTAAAGATATTTATTTTCTCGATAGAGGTCGTTTGCAAAAAGTATCCGCATCTGGTGGAAGACCGGACAATATACCTTACTCAGCAAGAATGACCATCAGACATCAGGAAGAGATGGATCAGATGTTTGAAGAAGGCTGGAGAGTATTGGGTATGGGTTTTTACGATCCACAATTCCATGGAAGGGATTGGAATCAGCTGAAAGACCGCTATAAGCCTAAAGCGATGGTGGCTTCCACTAGACAGGACTTCAGAGATATGTTTAACCACATGCTTGGGCAATTGGACGCCAGCCATATGGGCATGTTTGGAGGAAATCCAGAGGAAACTCAGGCAGACAGAACTGGAAATCTGGGAATAGAAGTAAAACCAGTGAGAAATGGCATGGAAGTCACAAGGGTAGTTCCTATGAGTCCTGCAGACAGATCAGTAAGCAGACTAAATGTGGGTGATGTCATTTCGAGTGTTAATGGAACTCAACTAAATCCCGAACTTAATTTTTACAGTCTTTTTGATGAGACAGCCAATGACAGAATATCGCTGCGAGTAAGAAGATCTGGTGGAAACACTGAAGATCTTATTATCCGACCTACTGCAAGTATCAACAGAGAACTTTACGAAGAATGGATAGAACAAAGAAGACAAATTACTGAAAAAGCTTCTAATGGTAGATTGGGGTATATCCATATCAGGGGAATGAATTTACCAAGTTTTGAAAGATTTGAGCGTGAATTGATGGCAAGTGGCTATGGTAAAGAGGGAGTAGTTATAGATGTGAGATACAATGGTGGGGGATTTACAACTGATCTCTTGATGGCTATATTGAATACTCGTCAACATTCCTACACCATTCCAAGAGGGGCAACTCCCGATATTGAAGCCAATAAAAGTGACTTCAGGTCCAATTACCCCTTTTCAGAGCGATTACCGTTTCCGGTATTGATGAAACCCTCCATCACTTTGATCAATGAAAGCAGTTACTCCAATGCAGAGATTTTCGCTCATGCTTACAAGGACCTTGGTCATGGAGAACTCGTAGGTCAACCGACTTTTGGAGCTGTAATCAGTACCGGTGCTCACCGTTTAGTTGACGGAACGAGGGTTCGTATGCCATTCAGAGGCTGGTGGACTTTTGCCAATGATGAAAATATGGAGCAAATACCGGCAAAGCCCAATCACTATGTAGTCAATCCACCTGATGCTAAAGGAAAAGGAGAGGATCCGCAATTGATTAAAGCGGTACAATTATTACTACAACAGATAGACGAATAAAATGAATTCCTTAACAGCCTTTACCGACTTTTTGATCTTCAAAAAATAGCTATGAAAAGAAGAGAATTTAACAAAAACACCATTTTGGGTGCTCTGGGAATTACCGCATTTGGCGGAAGCTCTTTAGCTTTTTCCACAAAACAGCCTCGTTTAGTAAAACCTACACCATTGCGTCAGGGCGACACCATAGGTCTGATTGCTCCCTCCAGTCCATTTGATGAGGAGCGGTACGAACGTGCAAAAACGAATATCAAAGAACTAGGCTTTAAGTTGAAAGAAGGTCGCCACCTACATAAAGAAAAGGGATACCTTGCCGGTACCGATCAGCAAAGACTGGAGGATCTCCACCGTATGTTTGATGATAGAAAAATTAGAGGTATTTGGTGTATAAGGGGTGGCTATGGGTCCACCCGCATGCTGAATAAAATCGACTTTTCATTGATAGCTGCCAACCCTAAAGTTTTTCTTGGTTACAGCGATATTACCGCTCTCCACAACGCCATTATGTGTAAAACGGGTTTGGCAACTTTCCACGGTCCTGTGGCAGCGACGAAAATGAATGAGTACAATGTTGATCATTTGATGCCCTTGATTTCCGATAGTGGTCACTTTCCTTTCACCATTTCGTCTGCTTCAGAAAATGTAGAACGCGGAAAAGAGGAAGAAATCTACGAAGAGGTTACCATCTCAGGTGGAAGAGCTATCGGAAAACTGACCGGTGGAAATCTAACCTTACTTTCTGCATTGGTGGGTACCGGGTATCTGGACTCTTTTAGCGAAAAAATTGTCTTTTTGGAAGACATCAATGAACCGCCCTACAAGGTGGATCGTATGCTTACACATCTTTTAAATGCTACTGATTTGAAAAAGGCAGCAGGAATAGCACTGGGGATATTCACTGGTTGCGAAGCAAGGCCGAATAGCTGGTCACTTACTTTAAGAGAAACAATAGTGGATCGTCTGTCGAATCTTGGTATTCCGGTAGTTTATGGATTATCTTTTGGTCATATTGACTATCAGTTTACCCTGCCAATGGGTATTCATGCTGAGCTGAATGCCGATGAAGTGAC
>RECS01000148.1 GCA_007693915.1 Saprospirales bacterium
TGTCGATTATGCTATTTCTTAAATTATCAATAGTTGCCATAATTTCAAATTTTCTAAAAAACGCTAATATCGTCTATTTCGTCTGATTTTCAAAATGCAGCCCAATATCAAACCCTCGCAGTACAAAATTTATGAAAACGGAATATTCCAACTGAAAGGGGTGCACTTCAGAACCGGGTCGGGGATGGTGGAAAACACCGGCATCAAGGACGGGAAAAACCCGGTGATGGTGGAAGCGGAGATGGCTGTTGGCTTTTGGCTGCCAGAGCGTCATGAAGTACAGCGGAGTGTGTCTACTGAAATTAGTCGGGATGTGTAGGCTCTGAGAGCCATAAAGCTTGTCACGTCCTGTGGTGGAAAACTTAACTGGTGTGTGTGGAACTATCCAGCGTGAAGTTTTGAACTTTCTCTTTTTAAATATTCCCTGATTTCTTCAAAACTCATTCCTTTCAAGTCCTTTGAAATTTTGTCCTTGATTTTTCGGAATGTTTCCACTGTGTCAAATTCTTTCTTTTGATTTCCCTCTTTAGTTTTCATAGTCTATAATTTCTTTAGTTGACCGTATTTCCAAGGATGGATAATTCATCCGTAAGTTTATTGAATTATAACCTCCTTTTCTATAAACATTCACGATGTGCTTAAAATTCCAACTTACCAGGATATCCACCCGATTAATTGTGGCTGTCGCAATATGAATACAGTCGTCAAAACTAGATGCCCCAACAATTTTTTCATCAACATATTTTGTTGCAAGTGCAAGGATCTCATCACTAATTTCAACTTTTTCCAAACTCTCTTTTGGTAAGTTTTTAAAATAAATCTGTACTCTTTTTGGTGCTTTTATCAATTCAGTTTCTATTAATTCAGAATATATGCAAGTTATTTTTCCAAGCTTAATTCGCTCAAACAATTGCAATGTAAATTCGTCAAATTCTTTGTCAAAAACCCCACCAAAAACTGAAGTGTCAAGATAAAATCGTTGTTTAATCATAAAAAATATTTCTTAACTCAAATGTCCAAATTTTTAAATTTATCTCAATTTTTGATTTATCACGTATTTTCTTGCAGTACCCACAACGTGTTTTATCCAAAAATTTATGTCAGTCCATCATAATGAAAAGTACAAGTATTGAATTCCCAAAGCTATGAAATTTCCGGCATTAGCGGAAGAATTTGGACATTTTTGATTTCAGATTTTGCCTGCTCGATTTCAGCTGCTGTTTTGTACGAGTAAAAACTTCTCAAATCAAAAAGCTAATCCTGTGTTAGTCTCACCGGTCTTTTTCGTACTTCGTTTTGTTTTTGGTGATGGGAAATTTCGGCTATGGTGCCACTGATTTCTGATTAAAATGCAATGGTGGTGCGTTGAAGGGAGGTAAGTGGTTGGTCTTTCATTATTTCTTATCTTTTTTGATGTCCTTCAAAATCTTTTTTTCAGTGCTATCAATTCTTCTTTGTACTTTTTTGACATCTTCTGAAGGTGGCAGATTTTCAGGCTTTACTCCCCGATTTAACAGTATTTTTCTAACCTCTTTATTGTTATCAATATGTTCTATGCTTATGGCCTGATCGCCGGATAAATCTTTGTCTATTACATTATGGCTAGTTAATTCAGTTGCAAAATCTTTAGCTTTAATCATCAAAGTTGGAAGAAAGTCTGCAAGAGGTCTGCTTGTGGGTACGCCAAGTTTATTTTTCATGAATTGAGTTGTCCTGCCACCGTAAAGAGCTTGGTCTCCCTTTGATCGAATTATTGCAAAGCTTCGATTATCAACACCCCTTTCATAAATTATTCCTGATAGGTTTTTCTCTGACTTGGAGAGTTTTTCTCGAGCATTCACCCTTGCTATGTCGAGTAGTCTTTGTTCTATTAATTCCTGCTTTCTGGTTTGAACCGCAAAGTATGTTTGTGCGAAAGCAATTTCTGGTTTTGCCGGGTCCCCGTTTTGAGCAACTAAATAACAAGCGTATCTCGTTAGTGCAATGTCATCAATAGGTCTATCTGTTCTGCTACCTATCCTGACCATTTTGGTGACACCAACAAAATGGTCTTCGACTGCTTCACCTGAATTCCTGCAGGCTTTAGAAGCCTTTTGAATGATATTCAGAAAGTTTCGCCAATCTTTATATCCCAAAATATTCTGCAATTCCCTTCCACTCCAACACTCAAGTCCATCGATGTCATAGCAGGCTTCCTCAAATTTCTTAAATAAGTCTGAAATTAACTCTTTTTTCATGTCGTAAATTTAGGTCGTTTTATTCTCACCATAAAAGTAATGCCCTCAAAAGCCTTCGCAAATATTTCCGATATCCAACCTCCTTACGGATATTCTTCAAGCCGGCTGTATGTGCGTCTGTTTTTATTTCCACTGCAAGGGTATGGAATTTGGGTGCTTGGTTGTAAATTTAGGGGTTTTATTTGGGAGTTGAGGTATTTTTGGGTGGTTTTTTTTGTTAGGAGGGATTGATGTGTATGGGATGCCAATTTTTTTGGCATTGCCCCTTTTTAAAATGATTAACGAATCCCGTCTAGTCTCTTCAGAGATTAAAGGAGGCAGGACAGACAAGGCATTCACCAACTGATTTGGGAACAGGCGCTGATATGCGATTTTAGAAGTAATTTTTGATTTTTTAAATGGTGGATGTGCCGCATACTGACTTCTCAAATCGGCCTTCGTTGATCGAGGCTTGTCCCCAACTGTGTTGGTGGGTTCGGTGTTTATTTTATTTTCAGCCGATCCGGCAGATAATGACCCCTTTATGGAGGGGTTTATACCTTTTGCTCGTTTAGGTTTTTATTCGCGATAAAAGTCTGCAATTACCGTAGGAAAATCAGTTTTTGTACCTCCTTTGTTTGATGCAGAGTGATTTCCATCATAAAGTGGATTTCCCCCAAATAGCACCCATTTAAGTGTATATCTTATCGTATTGATATTGCTGTTTTCCATTTTAGCCAAATCATCCTTAGTTAGATAATAGGCTGATAAAGCGACACCGTCAACATTATCCATAATCCCTTGGTCATTACAAGTAATAACCGATCCATCATCGAGGTAGATAATCAGTTTTCCACTTATTCTTACAGATGGTACGAGATCAGAACTGACACCTAGAACTGCCTTTCCACCATCTTTCGCAAATACGATATTTATGTCTTTGATGTAGTCTTTATTGGAATTTGACTGAAGAGTGAATGTTTCCGTACATGGATAACTATTTTCACCAATAAAGAAGAAATTTTGACCATTTGATTCAAAGGTAAAGGTCATTATTATACACAGTAAAATTAGAATACTTTTCATGTTCTTTTTTTTTGTTGCCGACGATTTGTTAGACGAGGTGGTTCGTTTGACTCCACATGTCGATGTAACTTTTGTTTTTGGTTGTTTCTATCTTTCAATTGGTTTAGTTATAAAAGTGGCTTAATCTCACCTAATATTTCTAAATTATTTAAGTCAATCAATATAGCTTTATTGTGATAAATTAATGGTTCTTCATTATTGTTTGTTGATGTTAACAAAAATCCATATTTACGATATTTCCAATCTAAAGCTGATTTAGGAACTAAAATTCTATTCTCTAAAATAGTTACAATCTCCGGGAGATCTTCTTCTCCAAATATTATTAACCTAAAGTCATTATTGAATTCTAAATGGCCAATTTCTTCTATGTATTTTATTTTGTCATTATTAACAAGCAATTCTTCATAAATATTAAGTTTTTCATTTATGCTTTTATAATAATCCAAAGTTGTATTACACTCGTAATTTTTATTGCTCAATAAATGAAATTTGTAGTTTACCCATTTACTGTTGGTCAATTTATACCAGTGGGAATATCTATGGGGAATTCTATACTTTTTATTTATTTTGTTTTTATCAATTTCACTCCAAAAATTCGAATGCTTTAAAAGCATTAAAGATTCTTTGTGGTGGATTAAACCGTAAATGGATTCATATTGGGTTTGTAGATGATTTTTACAATTTATATTTCCTCGTTCTTTGATGTCTATTTGAAGTATTCTGAATTCTTTATTCCCACAACTCATAAGAATTGCAGTTAATAGAAGCAAAACAATTTTATTGAACCCATTCATATCGATTTTTTTTCTAAATTACCGACAAAATTCATATACCCACTCCTAACCAGTACTTGGAAATACTCCCATATTATCAGAACCTCCTATGGACTAGTAAGGATATTTTATAGCCAAAGCTATAAAAAAATCGGCAATTGCGGAAGGAATTAATTGGTTTTTAGAATGTTATCTGCTGGTGTTGTTCGTACAGTATTGATTCAACAATACCATGGTGCTCCGCTAAAGGGAAGGCAAGGAAAGGAACACCGATTAATCTTGTCTCGTCAATGGGATGTGACTTGACGAGGCGATTTTTGATTTCAGATTTTTTGTACATCCCTAAATAATGTTGACCGTTTTTTGACAGCTCTTCAACAAGCAAGAGAACAATTCCCAAAAGCCTAAATCATTGCTAAATAAATCTGCACCTGACCACCAAAAAAAGAATTAATCCGCTTTATTTTTCCTGACTTGCAAAAAAGCCTTAAATTCGCCTCTTAATTTTAATGTTTTGGACAAAATAGAAAGGCAGTTACTATTCGAAAAGGAATTGTTTCCACACGCTGATGCACTGAATACCTTTGCATTCCACCTCACCTATGATGATGAGTTTGCCAAGGATCTTGTTCAGGAAACTTATCTAAAGGCATATCGATTCATAGATAAGTACGAGAAGGGAACTAATGCCAAAGCATGGCTGTTTAAAATCCTGAAAAACGCTTACATTAACCATTATAGAAAGAAGAGCAAAAGGCCTTCTAAAGTTGATTTTGAGGATATAATTAATTATCAGGACAGCGATGATGCCTCGAGTACCAAGTATTTTGACCTGAGAGAAGAAATATTTGAAAGCATGATGGGTGATGAAGTAACCGGAGCCATAAATAGTTTGCCGGTTGATTTCCGAACCGTAATTCTACTATGTGATATCGAGGGATTTACGTACGATGAAATTTCGAAGATTATCGATATTCCGACAGGAACCGTCAGATCAAGACTTTTCAGAGCGCGTAATATGCTTAAAGAAAAACTAAAGGAATATGCAGAATCCCTTGGTTTTGAGGATAAAAGAGGTGATAAAAAAAGTGAAAGTGAAAAATAACTTTGCATATATTGTTTAATGATTGTACCTTTGCTTTTGCTTTGACCATATTGAACATATCCGTCAAATTTTCAACATTTATTAACTAAATGAATTGTCATGGACGGTAGTAGTAATTTTAACAACTTTCATCAGAAAGTAAACATGTACTTAGACAACGAATTGTCAACTGAGGCTGCAGATAGCTTTTTGCAGGAAGCTCATCAAGATCCCGGCTACAGAAGAGTACTCCAAAAAGAGAGGACTTTCAGGGACTTTATCAAACAAAATGTTCACAGACCGGGAGTAACACCGGACTTTATCCAATCCATTAAAGACAAGATTAGAGTAGTCTGATTTATCTAAATCTATTCTTCTTCTGTTGTCAATTCGGTCCCAATCGATTGACCTAATATTTTATACCACATAAATGATGTCCTCTTTTTCGGGTTTTTCACTAGAAGCCGGTTGCGATGAAGCAGGGAGAGGTTGTCTGGCTG
>RECS01000058.1 GCA_007693915.1 Saprospirales bacterium
TGTATGGCCTCTGACGAGATGACCGTCATCATAGATCATAACCGCAATATCTACATTCCCAATGCCTTTTCTCCCAATGGGGACGGCATCAATGATTATTTTACAGTTTATGCCGATGACCGGCAGGTGAAAAGTGTGCGTTCTTTGCAGGTGTTCTCACGCTATGGCGACAGGGTTTTCCATCGGGGTGATTTTCACCCTAATATCCCTGAACTGGGCTGGGACGGATACTTCAGGGGGGAGTTGATGAATCCTGCGGTATTCGTATGGACAGCTGAGGTGGAGTTTGTAGATGGTGAGGTGGTGATCTTGAGTGGGGAGCTGAGTTTGGTGAGGTAATAAAAACACAAATTATTTCAAAATATTAACTTCTTTTAAAAAAAACATTACTTTTGCAGTGTTAGGCGTCCAGGGAATCTTGTGAAATTCAAGAACTGTACCCGCAGCTGTAACTTTTGAAAGGCGTTTATTTTACAACCACTGTTCTTATTGAGAACGGGAAGGTGAACGCCCCCCTCAATGGCAAAAGAAGTCAGAAGACCTGCCCTACTTTTTTAATTTTCTTACTTTCGGGACTAAAGGTGAGGAATGCTATACAACCGTGTGTCTGTTGACTATTTTTTTGCCAATAAACAGTGGTAGGCTGTATTCCTTACTGTTCCGGTACTTGTAAAAAATGTATCGACAATTATTAATATTTCTCATTGCTTTCGGTTTGTTTCCTGCAGTTCATTCACAGGAGCAATGGGAAATAGACCTCTTAGAAATAAGCATAAATGAAAGACCTCTGATCGATGCGTTTTCTTCTGACAGCATCAATTCAGACTTAATTCTCAGTAACTTTTCACCATTTTACAGAACTGCTCTAAATTTCCGGGAATACAGTCCCGGTGGAATCAGTATTTTTTCAGTAAGAGGTAGTACAGCTCAACAAAATGCAGTCTTCTGGAATGGTTTTAAAATAGAAAATCAAATGCTGGGATTAACAGATATTAATTTGTTTCCCGGGCAAATGTTTGATCAAATCTATATCAACACTAGTACTGAAACATCACGTCTCATCAATGGGAAACCCGGTGGCACCATTCACTTTAACAGCCGCCCGCAAAAGAATGAAGAAAAGCTTATTATTTCAGCCTTCTTGGACAATAATAGAAACAGCTCCTACCAAATAAATACTAACTTGAAAGCCGGAAGTACACTTTTTTCAATACGAGCACTAAGCAATCAATTCAGTAACCGCTATTCCTATTTGGATCTCAATAATAAAAACCGCAAAGCTGAGCATGCGAAACTCAATCAAAATTCAATTATTTTTTCCATAATTCATCAAAGTTCAAGCAACTGGAAGATGAGTTATGATCTATGGGCACAAAATACAGAAAGGCAAATTCCACCCACTATTTTTCAGCAGCGATCAGAAGCTGAACAGACGGACAGGCACTTCAGAAATGCGCTGGTTCTACAAAAATCATTTGATAAAGGAGTTTTGGAATTGAGAACTGCATTCCTTGCTGAGCAATTAATTTACAGTGATAGTCTAATACAGGAGTTTTCTAACAGCAGGATGCTGGAGTGGCAAAGTAGGCTAAGTTACAGCTTAAGCATTGCCTCACTTTTTCCGATAAAAGTAGAAAGTGGACTAAGAAATATCAAAATCAGATCAGACGCCTACGACAATACCCCCCATCAATCCCCGTTTTTCCTCTCATTTAGTGGAAAAAGCGGGGATCTTTTTTCCTTTGGTCAATTGGGGATTCAACTAAAACAGGAATTTAACCGGGATTATAGCATTCCCCTAACTTACCAATTCCAGCTTTCAAGTATGAATAAACAATTGCTTAACTGGTTCATTACTGCAGGCAACCATTATCGATTGCCCACCTTTAATGATTTGTATTGGCCGGGTTCAGGCAATAAGCAGCTATTCCCTGAAAATGGCTATCAATTCGATGGCAGTATTCAGATAAATCATCTCCACCCTTTACTCAAACAATTGGAACTAACCGGCTTTTACAGAAAAACAAACAATTTGATTTTCTGGAACAACCGACAAGGAAGCTGGAGACCTGAAAACCTAAGCACTGTAAAAGCCCGGGGATTTGAATTCAGGTGGCATACAGAGTGGATGATATCAGAGGTTAAAGTACTATCAAAACTGGGATATGATTTTGTACTCAGCGAATTGACCAAAGACCGGTTTCCTAATGACGCTGCTATCAACAAGCAATTACCTTATATCCCAAAACATAGTTTTATTTTAGAAAATGTATTCCAATACCGGGACTGGCAATTGAGTAGCCATTTCCGTTCACTGTCAACCCGATATACCAATACTGATCACAGCAGTTCTCTGGAACCAAATCACCTTTTAGACATCAGTATTTCAAAATCACTGGATTTAAATTTTATGCGATGTAATTTGTCATTGTCTGTTTATAATGCCACCAATAAAAGTCATTTTTCGGTAGCCAACAGACCTTTGCCATTGAGATCGTTCGGATTAGGAGCTCAAATATTCATTCATTAAAACCATAAACAAATGAAAAAATTAAATTTATTATTTCTTGCACTTATAGCTGTACTTTTTCTCTGGTCATGCAGTTCAGACGATGACATGGGCACCACCACTCCTGATCCGGATGGTTTAGAAAAGGGAAAATACGGATTGATCATCAATGAAGGTGGATTTCAGCAAGGAAATTCAAGTCTTGGATTGTTGGATCTGGACTCTTACGGATATGAGAGTAATTACTTTAGTTCAATCAGTAACCAACCTTTAGGCGATGTATTCCAGAGCATCTACCTGAAAGATGACATTGCCTATTTAGTGGTCAACAATTCAGGAAAAATAGAGATTCTTGACTTATCAGATCAATCTTATGTTGGGAGTATTGATGGTTTGACTTCTCCACGATACATGGTATCAAGGGGAAATACGGGATATGTCAGTAACTTATTTACGAATGACATACAAATAATTGACCTAGAGACACTTACAATTAGTGGCCAAATTACCACTTCAGGATGGTCGGAGAGGATGATCATTGACGGTCAGCATCTCATTGCAGCCTGTTCTAATTGTGGATATGTCTATCGTTACAATTTAGAAGACAACAGTCTGGTGGATAGCATTCAAACAGGTGCAGCAACCAACTTTATACATAGAGTATCAGCGGACAGAATTATTGCTTTTGCATCAGGAGCTTTTGATGGAACTGAAAAACCCTCAGCTACTTTATTTACCAATGAAATGCAATTGGTTCAGAAATTCAACCTGCCGACCGATAATGACTTTGTAGGAACCGTTACTTTTGACAATACAACTAATCGGTTGTACTTTGCCGATGGACCTATTGTTTTTTATTCCGATGTCACCTCATCTTCCATTTCTTTTCAGCAAGCTTTTAAAAATTTGGGTGATATAAGCCCTTATGGTTTAAGCACAGATTCAAACGGCACAGTTTATATTATGAATGCAGCTGATTTTAGTGGTGCAGGTTCTGTGATTATCGTCAATCCTGAAGGTGAAACCTTAGAAACTGTACAAGTAGGGATTGTTCCGAGGGATGTGATTTTTTATTAAGTCTTAGAAAAATACAAAGTAATTCAAAGCATAAGTAGAAAGGGTGACTGCTGGGATAATGCAGTAACAGAATCATTCTTCAAAACACTTAAAGTTGAGTGTCTATATAGGAAGAAATTAAAATCGGATCAGATGGCTTATAGTGTATTATTTCACTATATCAATGGATGGTAAAATACCGTAAGAATACATTCAGCAATTGGCTATATTTCACCCTTAGTAGCTTTTAAAAAATTGATTAAATTTAATCGTGCAGCTTAACTATCTTTGTGTCTACTATTTTGAGGAAGTCCATGGTTAATGGTTAATGGTTAATAACCAAATACTAATTAAAAATCGAGATATTTGCAAGGTTAGCAACTTCCCAAACTCTTTTTGTAACCTCTGTAGCAAATCATTGGTAGATTTAAAATAAACGCACAAAAAAGATAAAACCAACAAAAAAATAGAAATGAAACAAACATATTTAGTTGAGGGATGTAGAAGTCCGATTGGAAATTTCAGAGGAACATTATCTCCTGTAAGGACAGATGATTTAGCAGCCTTAGTAATCAGGCGGTTGATGGAACGGGTACCGGATTTACCCAAAGAAACCATAGATGATGTGATCATGGGTTGTGCCAACCAAGCTGGAGAGGACAACAGGAATGTTGCCAGAATGGCTTTACTATTGGCAGGTCTTCCCTTTACTGTACCCGGAGAAACGGTCAACCGACTTTGCTCTTCAGGCATGAGTGCCATCGTCCATGCTCACAGAGCAATACAAACCGGAGATGGTGATTTATTCATTTCCGGAGGAGTGGAACACATGACGCGAGGACCCTATGTCATCAGCAAAAGCAGTACTGCCTACGGATCGGATTCGAAAATGTACGATTCAAGTTTTGGCTGGAGATTTATCAATCCGGCAATGGACAAGTTGTACGGAACAGAAGGCATGGGAAATACCGCAGAAAATTTAGTAGAGATGTATGGCATTTCAAGAGAGGATCAAGACCTTTATGCATATCGATCTCAGATGAAAGCAGCTGAAGCGAGAAAAAACGGAAGACTTGCCAAAGAAATAGTAGAAGTAAGTATAGCCCGAAGAAAGATGGACCCCTTAATTTTTTCTGAAGATGAGTTCATCAAACCGAATAGCAGCCCTGAGATTTTGGCAAAATTAAGACCGGCATTTAAAGCAGCAGATAAGGGAGGAACAGTAACGGCAGGAAATGCATCCGGATTGAATGATGGTGCTGCAGCTGTTTTGGTGGCCTCCGAAGATGCAGTTAAGAAATACGGATTACAACCTAAAGTTCGCGTAGTAGCATCAGCAGTAGTAGGTGTAGAGCCGAGAATCATGGGTATCGGCCCTGTTTTTGCCAGTCAAAAAGCACTAAGAAAAGCTGGACTGACTTTGGATCAAATGGACGTCATCGAACTAAATGAAGCATTCTCGGCTCAGGTCTTGGCATGTACAAGGAAAATGGGGCTTGCAGACGACGATCCGAGAATCAATCCCAATGGTGGCTCCATCGCACTTGGACATCCGCTAGGGATGAGTGGAACCAGAATCACCTGGACTGCAGCCTTAGAACTACATGAACAAAACAAAAAATACGCCCTCTGTACCATGTGTATTGGTGTAGGACAGGGATATGCGGTAATTTTAGAACGTGTTTAATCAGATAAAATGATCTACTCATTCGATGGATTTACTCCTGTTGTCCACCCCTCTGCCTTTGTTCATCCACAGGCTGCGGTAACCGGTAATGTCATTATTGGCAAAGATGTTTACATTGGGCCGGGGGCTGCCATTAGAGGAGATTGGGGTCAGATTGTCATTAAAGATGGATGTAATGTACAAGAGAATTGCACCATCCATATGTTTCCCGGAATAACAGTGGTTCTCGAAGAAGGCGCTCACATTGGTCATGGCGCAGTCATACATGGTGCCCGTATTGGACGCAACAGCCTTATCGGAATGAACGCT
>RECS01000155.1 GCA_007693915.1 Saprospirales bacterium
GCCGTTCCCATTGCTATCCGTCCAACCGGCGAGGTTCAGCAAACTATCTGCTGTTCTCAAATTCATTTTTATTGGTTTCAGATCGGAGTGATAAAAGAGGTTAGAAGGATGCAAGATGCTACTCAATGGTTCTGCATAACCCTCCATTAGCTCCCTGATTAAAAATTCAGTATCCAAGAGTTTTGCCATTGCTCTGCGGCTGTTTCTATCGGAAAAAAACGGATGATCATTGTTCATTGCCAAATAATACAATTCCAGTAATGGCGGAGTATGGAAGTTAAATTGCGCTGAAGAACTGGCATCTATTTTTAAATCGCTGAAATAGGTGGGAGAAACTTCTGACATCACATGAATACTTCCTTCCTTGAGTGCAGATAAGGCTGTTGCCTCGTCGGGTATAATGAAAAAATGTATGTTTTCAGGACCGGGCTGAAGAACATCCTCTCCCCACCAATTTTCCTTTTTTGATAGGCTGATGACCTGACCGGTTTCATACATCATAAGGTGATATGGTCCTGAACCACTAATCTGCTCTACATTTAATCTCGCAGACCCAAAAGCATCAGCAACCAACTTCAGGGCTTCTTCCTCTTCAGGGCTAAAATCTCCCTCCTCATAGTTTTTCAAATCCTCATAATCAAAGCCCCGCATAATACCATCCGGATCGTAGTGGTATTCGGGATAAATGGAGAAAGTTCCGCTTACTTCCATAGAAAGGATAAAATCACTATCCATATAAGCAGTCAGTTTCCGCTCATCATCATGGTATAATTCAATTTTATGTAAAAAGCTAAGAAAGTTTTTCCAACTCGCAGCAGGTACAAAAGGGTTGAGTGCCAGTTTTTTGGTAAAAAGATAATCTTTCGCTGACACACTGCTGCCATCCTCCCAACTTGCATCTTCCCGGATAAAATAGGTGTAAGCTGTTAATTCTTGTTCATCCATTATTATTCCCGTTTCAATCTCTGGTAAATTTTCTGCAAGCATGGGTTCTATCTCCAGGCTGTAGGGGTTTTGATAAAGCAATCCGCTGAAAATCAACTCCTCAATCTGAGTGGCGTATCCACTGCGAGATAACATAGGATTTATTCGTTCAGGATCAGCAGGTATCCGCACATGGATACTTTCGGGAAATATTGCTGCATCGGATTGACACGACTGAAAGCTAATGCCACTACAAATTAGAAATAATAAAATAAAAAAAAAGAGGATTGGAAAACGGGACATGATTTTTTTTTACAAATATAATGAATTCAAACATGGGTGACTATTATCAACGCACAAAATGATTTTTATCATTGATAAAGACACAATCAATTCATACTTTTGTGAGTGGAATGTTGGTTTAATATAAATTAAACTAAACTAAAAAATTATGAAATCATGATAAAAAACCTGAATAAGGAACAGCTTAGATTTGTGGAGAAGCTTGCCCGCAATCTTGACAGTTTAGGTCTGAGCAAAATATCGGGTGTAATCATTGCCTATTTTATTTTTTCTAATCGTGACGAACTGGAATTTGATGAGTTGGTAGAGCAATTAAATGTTAGCAAGGCCTCCATCTCCAACAACCTTAGAACACTGGAGAAAATTGGCTTTATCTATAGATATCGTAAGTCCGGTCAGCGAAAAAGTTACTATCAATTGGGTGCATTGGACATGAAGACAATGATGATGGAACGGATGAAATCCATAGAGGCTTTCAGAGATATTATGAAAAAAGGGGTGGAATTAAGCTCAGATGAAAATGAAAATACCCAAAGATTTTTAAGGGGTATTACTCACTTTTACGATTGGTTGCTACAGGAATTCCCTGCTATGTTGGAATATTATGAAAAACCAGAAAGTTAAAAATCCATAAAAATGAAAATTATTTTATTAGTACCTGTTTTCCTCATTTGTGCATTGTTGATGCCACTTTCTGCTAGATCGCAGACTGCTGCTGAAGTTCTCGAAAGTATGGAAAATGTCATGAGAGGAGAATCCAATTATTCTGAAATGACCATGACCATAGTAAGGCCGAGATTTGAACGGGAAGTGAGTGTAAGATCATGGATGATGGGAAGGGATCATAGTTTGATCATTATAACTGCACCTGCGAGGGATCGTGGTACAGCATTTTTGATGCGTCAAAACAATATATGGAGTTACGATCCAAGGATTGATCGGACTACTCGTATGCCATCCTCTATGATGTCACAGTCCTGGATGGGATCGGATTTTACCAATGATGATCTGGTGAGGGACTCCGATATACTAGATGATTACGAGCACCAAATCCTGCGAACAGAAACCTATGAAGGACATCTATGCTATGTCATTGAGTTGATTCCCAAACCTGAAAGTCCCATTGTATGGGGAAAGGTCCTAATGTGGGTCACAAAAGACTCCTATCTACAACTGAGAATGGAACAATACGACCAACGTGGAGATATGATCAATGAAATAAAGTTAGATCAGATTAAAAACTTGGATGGGAGGGAAATACCTTCACGGATTACCGTACGACCTGTCGACAAATCAGGGCATTCCACTATTTTGGAGTACAAAAGAATGGAGTTTGATATCGACATCAGTGAATCTTTTTTTACTCAGGACAATATGCAGCGCGCAGGAAGATAAGTTTTACTGCTAAAAAAAGCTTTTGTCAGTCAAATCAAATTGAATTATGACTATCTACTTAAAACTAGCCTGGAGGAGCATCTGGAGAAATAAGAGAAGGACTCTAATTACCATTTCAGCATTGGTTTTTGCCGTGATTGTTTCGGTTTTAATGCAATCCTTAAACAGGGGGTCCCATGAGTTGATCATTGAAAATATGACCCATTTGCAGACAGGTTTCGTCCAGATTCAGGACTACCGATTTCAGGACGAACCCTCTCTGGATAACTCTTTTTTCTTTGATGAAAGCTTAGAAAAAGAATGGCTTGCTATTGATGATCGTATACAGTGGGTTTTGCCGAGGATTGAAACCTTTATGCTAGCAGCTATAGACGGTTCGACAAGGGGAGCATTGGTTTTTGGAGTCGAAGTCGAAAAAGAACAGAATTTCAATCAATTGAAAGACAGGCTGGCTGAAGGTGAATTCTTTCGGAAAGATGAATATGCCGTGGTAATTTCCACAGGTTTTTCTGAGAGAACCAATTTAGGTGTAGGTGACACACTTGCACTAATCGGTCAAGGAAGGTTCGCTATGTCAGCAAGTGGTCTTTTTACTGTAAGGGGTATTATCGACCACCCTCTACCTGATATGAATTCGCAAACCATTTATATGCCATTGCCCGTGGCTCAGGAATTATTGTCTGCTGACCAAATGGTATCATCGGTTCTAATCGGTCTTGAAACAGATCGTCACACCCAATCGGTTGCAGATGCATTGAAAAATGGAATAAGCGATGAAGAATTAGCGGTTTTTACCTGGCCTGAGTTGATCCCTGAATTACTTGAACTTTTGGAGTTCGACCTTGTAGGGGCTTATCTAATGTCTTATATCCTGTATATTGTTATTGCATTTGGTTTTTTTGGCACTATTCTTACCATGACTCTTGAGCGGATTAAGGAATTTGGAATACTCATATCGGTTGGCATGGGAAGAGGACGATTAGCAATTACTCTCTTCCTTGAGGTGTTGGTAATTAGTATATTGGGCGTTTTAGTGGGTGCTGCCGGAGCCTGGCTGTTGCTTTATTACTTTTACCTCAACCCCATTGAGTTGACCGGCCAACTTGCGGAAACAGTTATAGACATGGGCTGGGAACCTGTCTTGCCTATGTCTTTTGCACCTGATCAGTTTTACAGTCAGGGAATTATTGTTTTTTTTATTGCAATGGTTATTTCCATTTACCCCATTTACAAGATTTTTAGCCTGGACGTAATTAAAGCATCCAGAGTCTAATTTTATTTTAAAAAATAGCAAATTAGCATTATGAAAATTTTACTAACCATAGCTTGGAGGAATATCTGGAGAAACAAAGGTAGAAGCGGAGCCCTTTTGGCCGCTATCATTATTGGTCTTTGGGCAGGGGTTTTTACGGTTAGTTTGATGGGTGGCATGCTGGATCAACGCATTAATTTCATGATAGAGAGTGAGATTACCCACCTTCAAATTCATCATCCAGATTACAGGATCGAACGTGCAGTTGATATGTTTATCCCCAATACCATAGAAATTAGGGAATGGCTGGAGGAAAGAGAGGAAATTCACTCATTTACAAAAAGAGTTTTGTCTGATGGAATGCTGCAGTCTCCGGTCAAAACTTCGGGGGTGAGAATCATTGGTATCAATGAGGTGAGCGAGAGAAAAACAACTACTTTTCACGAAAACCTAAGAAAGGGAAGTTATTTGGAAGGAGATATTCGAAATGCCATCCTAATCGGTGAAAAACTCGCCAATGATCACCGATTAGAAATAGGGCAGCGGCTGGTGCTTACTTTCGAACGAACGGATGGAGAACTGAGTAGCGGCGCATTTAATATTGCAGGTATTTTTAGGACAGGTTCCACTCAGTACGACGAGCGAAATGTAATCGTGCGCTCTTCTGACTTGATGAGTCTATTGTCCTCCTATGAAGTTTATCATGAGATTGCTGTGCTTTTGAAAGATGTAGATAATGCAACTTATATAGTCGAGGAAATTAACCATAACTTCGAAGGGATTGAGGCTAAAACATGGAATGAGTTGTCACCGGAATTGGGTACTCTAGTGGCATTGGGTGGTTTTATGCTGTTTCTGGTGACCATGATTATAATGTTGGCACTTGCTTTTGGCATCCTTAATAGTATGTTGATGGCACTTTTCGAGCGGATAAGAGAGATAGGGATGTTGCTTTCCATTGGAATGAGCAGACTTAGGGTATTCAGCATGTTTATTCTGGAGGCGGTAATTCTAACCATAGTGGGTGCAATTTTTGGAATTCTTCTCGCTGTTTTGTCCATCAACTTTTTCGCTAGAAACGGAGTCAATCTGGAGATGTTTGCCGGCGGAATTGAAGAAATTGGTTGGCCAACGGTAATCTATCCGGAAATAACCGCTGAGGAATTTACCTATATCGTAATTATAGTAATATTAATGACTATTTTGGCATCGCTTTACCCGGCCTGGAAAGCTTTCCGGGTCAATCCTATGGAAATTGAAAAAGATACTTAAACTGAAAAACTACAATCATGGCAGTAATTCGCACAGAAAAATTATGCAAGGTTTATAATCCTGATACTATACCTGTTCATGCCCTCAGGGATGTATCCATTGAAATCCAGAAGGGTGAATTCACCAGTCTTGTCGGCCCCTCAGGCTCCGGTAAAACCACTCTGCTAAATATGCTGGGTGCACTGGATATGCCGAGCTCAGGAAAGTCATGGATAGGGGATGTAGAAGTTACCTCCCTTACCGATAAGGAGCGGATAAACTTCCGGCTTCACAATATTGGTTTCGTCTTTCAGCACTACAATCTAATTCCGGTTTTTACCGCTAAGGAAAATGTATCTTTTATCATGCTGTTGCAAGGAGTTGATCCTAAAACCATAAGCGAAAGAGCGGATGAATTACTTGAACAGGTAGGACTGGGTGACAGAAAAGATTCCCGTCCTTCACAATTGTCAGGAGGACAACAGCAGCGTGTAGCTGTAGCGAGAGCACTGGCTTCAGAACCACAGTTTATACTCGCGGACGAGCCCACTGCTAATCTCGACACGAAAGCGGCAATGAATCTTCTCGATCTGATGCAGAAAATGAACGAAGAACAAAAAGTGACCTTTGTTTTTTCAACTCACGATCAACGGGTCATTAGTAGGGCAAGAAGAGTAATCACCTTGGTAGACGGAGCACTTTATTCAGATAAGGAGCAGGAGCCCAAAATTGTTCTCGAGCCAAAATAAAAAAAATGAAGCAGATAATTTGCTTACTCTCAGGGGCCTTAATGGCTGCCTCTGCAATTGCCCAATCCGGTTTAAACTGGGATTTCAGCGGTTACACTCAGGCCAATCCTGTTTTTATTAATGCTAATTTTCCGGCTCCACTGGGTGAAGTCAATTGGTGGGAATACCGCTTACAAAGTCGTCTGAACATCCGCTGGACTCCGGTTGATAACTTTCAGTTTCATGCGCAGATGAGGCTTCGTTTTTTTGCCGGTGATCTCGTAAGTGAGATTCCTCATTATGCAGCGGGAATAGATACGGATGACGGATTGGTAAAATTATCGTTTTTGATAGCAGACAGGAAGAGTTGGCTTATGCACTTCCAAGCCGATCGATTATACGCGCAGTGGAATAAAAATAACTGGGACATACGGGTAGGTCGTCAAAGGGTAAATTGGGGTATTAGTATGATTACCAACCCCAATGATCTTTTCAATATTTATTCATTTTACGATTTTGATTACAGGGAGCGACCCGGCTCTGATGCAGTGCGCATACAGCGACATTTTGGCTTTAGCCAACGTCTGGAATTAGCAATCAGTCCTGCATCGAATTTTAGGAAAAGCGTAGCAGCTTTACTTTACGCATTTCACTGGGAGGATTATGATTTTCAGTTGATCAGCGGATATTATAGAAACAGAGTTGCTTTGGGAGGTGGATGGGCCGGCAATCTGAAAACTGCGGGCTTTAAAGGTGAGTTGATGTACTTCAGAGATCTTGAGGAAAATGGCGGAAGCAAATCTTCTAATTTTGTCGGCTTGTTAGCTTTTGACTATATGTTCACTTCCGGTTTGTTTGTGGTATCAGAGTTTTTGTTTAATGAAAAAGGAGGACGGGAAGCCATTTTGCTATTAGCTGAGTCCCTTTCTCCGGACAATCCCTCCTTTTCAAAATATCAGAAAACAGTGCAGTTGTCCTACCCAATAAATCCCTTGCTTGATGCTCTTTTTGCCACCATTTGGTACCCGGATGACCGCTCATTCTTCTTATCTCCCGGTCTCAACTGGTCGGTCATTGAAAATTTAGATATACAGTTAGTCGGTCAGTTTTTTGCAGGTGGAAAAAATTCAACATTTGGCAATGCGGCTAACTTAGTTACAGCTTCTGTTAGGTATAGTTATTAACCTGAGTTCGATTATTCTTCATTTAAACGCTTTTTTTGCAATGTCATAAAACTCAAGCAATGCCAGCTCAATTTCAATTACATCATTCATTGTTGTATTGATAAAAGTTGCAATGCGGTATAAATCATCAGGGTGGGTGCTAAAATTCATATTGAGCAAGGCAGTTACTGTCATATTATTGAAGTCGTTATAGATATCCTGAAAACTGTAAAACTGGTTCAGTACCTGAATTTTTATTTACTGATAAATCATTGAACATTCCAGTTTGCAACCCAGTCAGAAAAGCACTGTTCATCAGTCTCGGCATTTGAATACCCTTAAAGAATGCCGGCCTATCAAGCTTATCAGGGGGAAGGTCTAAATAAAATCCTGAAGAATCACGCAGCATGATATGGTAGTCTACAACCCTTATAATTTTGGCAGTATTGTCTTCTATTTCAGTTTTGATGTTTTCGATAAAAGCATCTACCTTCTGCTGATTTTTTCGATTCTGATCCCAGTTAGAGATAACAAACCCCAGATAAACACCAATCATCACTGGGATGATTTGAAGAACGAGATTCATAAAGCTTTTCATTAGCATTTTTTTTTAATAAGACTATTTAAATTTCAAATTTAGGTTGAATTGTCCGAACCATCAAAATTAAAATTTGGAAGTTACTATTTGCTATAGGAATTAGCAAAATTTGCAGAAAGTAAGTAATTATAAATTACTCAAAAAAATAGTAATAATCTGAGTTTGATTGTTGTAACTAATAATAACAACCAATCCATTATTACCGACATAGATAAGCACAACTGTTTTTATACTATATCCTGAAATAAAACAGTCAATTGTTAGCTGTGATATATCAGGCTAAAAGACAGCAAAACTATTTAAAACTTCAAATGCCTCACCGTCAGGGCATTATTGATTAGCTGTCTGAGGGAATCAATACCTACATTGAGATGATTATCAACAAAATTGGTGGTGACTTTATTATCGCTCTCATCAGTTTTTACACCTTCGGGAATCATCGGAACATCAGAAACCAACAACAAAGCCCCGGTGGGAATTTTATTAAAAAAACCAACTGTAAACAAGGTTGCCGTTTCCATATCTATTCCCATACACCTGATCTCACGCAAATATTCTTTGAATCGCAGATCGTGTTCCCAGACTCTTCGGTTGGTGGTATAAACAGTTCCCGTCCAATAATCAAGATCATAATCCCTAACGGTAGTTGATATAGCTTTCTGTAGAGCAAAGGCAGGCAATGCCGGAACTTCTGATGGAAAGTAATCATTTGAAGCTCCCTCTCCTCTTACAGCAGCAATAGGTAATAAAAGATCTCCGATTTCATTTTTCTTTTTCAAACCACCGCATTTTCCAAGAAAAAGAACCGCTTTTGGCTCTACTGCCATAAGCAAATCCATAATGGTAGCTGCATTGGCACTACCCATACCGAAATTTATGATAGTCATTCCACCACCGCTTGCGCAGCCCATATTTTTTCGGTACACCTTAGAGTTAAACTTTTCAGCAAACATATCTACATAGTTACTGAAATTTACCAGGATGATATATTTTTCAAATTCTTCAAGAGGCATACCAGTATAACGGGGCAACCAATTAGAAACGATTTTTTCCTTAGTATCCATAGTTCAATTTAATAAAAAATTTATTGCTTATTCAAAGCTCCAAAATTCAAATCGAATCCTATACGCTTTTGAGGTTCATCATTCACAAAGTCCTCCCAGTTGGTAATTTCGGTAAAAAAAGTTTCGAGGTGACGAATTACAAATGTAGACTTAAGCGAGTCAGGTTTATAGACCGCAATGGTGTGTGGAGGTCGGGGGTTACCATAACCCTCGATAAATGGATACTGAATCAAGACAAGGATTTTACCGTTAAAAAGTTGTTGGTAAATTAATGATCCATTGTGCTTGATTAGGTGTCTTTGAATAGATTCACTGACTTTCTGATACATTCCACTTTTTGTCTCCCCGAGAGAAAAGGAAACCGCTTCAAGGTTTTCCATTTGCTCAACTACATCCACCCTCGCAGTCAGTTGAAACTTTTTAATGAGTTCACTGAGTTGGCTAATCAACTCCTCCTTAAAACTGGTCCTCCATAACTCTCGGTAAAATTCTGTATTCTTGAGAACCTCATTATAAGTATCGATTCTGCGCTTGAGATTATTCGCGTTGGTAGGCAAAAGTATATCAGACATGTATTTAATTTTGGTGTAAAATTACAACATTAAATAAGAAATCACAAGATTGAAAGTAATCTCATCTAAAAAAACAAGCAAGAGAAAGTGGTAAAACCCTAATACCAAGCATGATTGATGTTTCAAAAAGCAAGCTGATAATTAGCTATAATAACTTTTTATTTGAAAATTACTGAGTAAACCTTATCTTGATTAATTTTGCAACCTTATTACATAGGATGAACCTTATGTAGAAAACAATTATACAATGACAAGAAGAAAAATAAATGATATTCTCATTTCAGAACCTATAGGTAAAAAGGTGACGGTAAAGGGGTGGGTCAGGACTTTTAGGAACAATCAGTTTATTGCTTTAAATGATGGATCCACTTTGGACAATCTGCAATTGGTTCTGACATTGGGTGATTTTGAGGAGGATTTTTTAAAAAGAATAAATCCCGGTGCTGCTGTTTCTGCTGATGGTCAAGTAGTTGAGTCTCAGGGAAGAGGGCAAAAGTTAGAGATACAGGTGGATAAAATCAAGATTCTTGGAGAAAGTGATCCTGAAAAATATCCACTTCAACCCAAAAGGCACAGTCTTGAGTTTTTAAGAGAGAATGCACACCTCCGTTTCCGTACTAATACCTTTGGGGCTGTTTTTAGAATTCGCCATGCAGCTGCTATGGCAATCCATAAGTTTTTCGATCATAGGGGTTTTCTTTACCTTCATACACCTGTGTTAACTGCATCAGATGCTGAAGGAGCAGGTGAAATGTTTAGAGTAAGTACCCTAGACCCACAATATCCACCTTTGACTGAAGAGAATGAAGTAGATTTTTCTAAAGACTTTTTTGGAAAAGAAGCGCATTTGACCGTTTCGGGACAACTAGAAGCTGAGCTTGGAGCACTAGCATTGAGCGATGTTTATACATTTGGTCCTACTTTCAGAGCTGAGCATTCACATACCACAAGGCATCTTGCAGAATTCTGGATGATTGAACCTGAGATGGCTTTTGCTGACCTGAAAGACAATATGGATTTGGCTGAGGCTATGTTAAAATTCACCATTCTATATTTATTGGAAAATTGTGAAAAGGATCTCCAGTTTTTGGATGACAGATTGAAACAGGAGGAAAAAAACAAACCTGCCGATCAGCGGTCACTAATGGGGTTGATTGAAAAACTAAGATTTTGTGTAGAAAATGATTTTGAGCGCATTACTTATACTGAGGCCATCAATATCCTTAAAAACTCTAAACCCAATAAGAAAAAGAAATTCCAGTATGTAATCGAAGAATGGGGGGCTGACCTCCAATCAGAACACGAGCGATTTTTGGTAGAAAAACACTTCAAGAAACCGGTTATTCTTTACAATTACCCAAAGGGCATCAAGGCATTTTACATGCGACTAAATGAAGACGATAAAACTGTTGCGGCTATGGATATTTTATTCCCCGGCATAGGTGAAATAGTGGGCGGAAGTCAAAGGGAAGAGCGTCTGGACATTCTTCAAGGACGAATGGCTGAAATGGATATTCCCGAAGAAAGCATGTATTGGTATCTTGACATCCGCAAATACGGTTCCTGTCCACATGCCGGATATGGATTAGGTTTTGAACGTTTTGTTCAATTCGCTACAGGTATGGGTAACATCAGAGATGTAATACCATTTCCCAGATTTCCGGGAAGTATTAGTTTCTAAGATTAAAGTGATTTAAACCAATCCTGGAAGTATTCTCCAACTAAAGGGGTCAATTTAATTTCACCGCTTGCTGCTCCGATAAGACTTAGCAACCAAAGAACAAAAGCTATCAGCCATCCGAATATATTGACAAAAGGGATAAAGGAAAGTACAATACTTAGTAAAATCAAGCCAAGCATTTGGCGAATGTAAAATGAGGTAAATTCCTCTTTATTCTCGTTTTGGTTAATAACCAAGGCGACAATCCAACCGATTAGTGTGATGTGCGCTACAATGGCTTTTGTTTTGGCGTCCATATTTTTTAATTTTTTTATAAAAGAAGAAGCAATTTAGAGATTTCGTTGTAAAGATTTAAAGCGTTTTTGAATAAATCACCAACTTAATGATGATCTACACGGAAAGCGTTGCTTTCAGTTTTTCGACTTTTTGTACTAAATTTTCGTAAAATTAGTAATTTATTCAATGTGAATTAAATTTCACTACCCAAAAAATAAATAAAAATATTTTCAGCTATGGTTAAATTGCCTTAGGACTTTAGTTAAAATAGTAAACCAGGTTTTAGACGTACTTTCGACTTTATCCTGCGTAACCTTATAAACAGTCTTTCTGGTCTAATGGTTCTTTTATGAATCCCATGGTAGTATTCTATGGTCAATATATGGGCTGTATAACAACTACTGATTTGTCAATTTTGGAAAAATCACTTATCTTTAACATTGGAAGTATGAGTTGAAAATAGAATAGCTCTAATTTTGCATTCCAATAAATCAAGCCTCATCTATGGCGAAACATACAAGTCTAGTAATCAACAAAATATGCCTTCTATTGGCATTTTTTGCCATTCACACCACTAACCTCATTAGTCAAACCATACTAAATCAGGGGGATGTTGCTATCCTCGGTATGAATGCCAATGCGAATTGTCCTCCTTATAATTATTCAAATGGAACTGACATCCTTCATTTGGTATTTTTTGTAGATATTGAATCAGGGACTGATTTCAAAATCACAGACAACGCCTATCAGAGAATAGCCGCAAATCCAGAACAATGGGGAAACAACGAAGGCCTAACGCGATTTACTTACAATGGACCAACTACCATTCCAGCGGGAACTGTTATCACTTTTCGATATCCAAGTTTCTATGAGGTTTTGAATCCCCCTGCCTACACCGATTGGTCATTTACTGATGTAGATGGTTCGAATCCAATGTTTCTGAATGTAGCTGTTGCAGGTGATCAGCTTTACCTACTGCAGGGTGCAGAATGGAACAATGGAACACCCTCTAATCACAATGCCACTTATACCGGTAATATTTTGTACGCTTGGAACACTAAAGATGAATGGATTGACTTTGCCAACAACAATGCTGATTCCGGTTTACATCCTGATGTGGAGCCGTGTTATTATTACAATCCCTCCTCAGGAAATCATCCATACTCCAGTTACACCGGACCATTTACTCCCACCACCGCAGAGAACTGGATGGTCAGGATAAATGATCCTTTGAACTGGACTAATTGGGGTTCTTGTGCAAATTACGAAGAACCTATTAACCTCCTCGAAATCGTTGATTTTGAAATTGAGGGAATACCTAATGAAATATGCCCCAATGACGATCCTATTTCACTTCCAACTACTCAAACAGGAATTCCTGGAAATTGGTCAGGGACAGGAGTAAGCGCCAATGAATTTAATCCCGAAGGTCTATCCGGTACAATAGTTCTCACCTTCACACCAAATAACGATTGTTTACCTGAATACTTTTTTGAAATCGAAGTCATTGAAGGTGAGGTTCCTACTTTTAATCTTGACAATGTATACTGTGTGGGAGACATTCCTCAGGATTTACCAACTTTATCAAACAATGGAATTACAGGAAGCTGGGAGCCTGCTATCATAAATACTGATAGTCCCGGATACTTTGAATTTACCTTTACCCCCGACGATAACTGCAATGAGGAGTTTACTCTAGAAGTCAATATCCTAGAAAATAGTACTCCGGTATTTGACCTCATAGAAGAATACTGTGTCGGAGAAAATCCTCAAAGCTTGCCCACTACATCAGATAACGACATAGAAGGTAGCTGGACCCCCACTTCAATTAATACTGACGAACTAGGTGCTTTTACTTATACTTTTACATCTGAGGAGGAGTGTAGTGAGGAATTCACTTTGGAAGTCAATATTATTGAAAATCTGATCCCTGATTTTAATCTTAATGATGAATATTGTGTCGGTGAAAATCCTCAAAACTTACCTACCACTTCTGATAATGGTTTAGAAGGAAACTGGATCCCCGCTACAATTAATACTGATGAACCTGGTACTTTTACCTACACTTTTACTCCGGATGATGAATGTAGCGAGGAATTCACTTTGGAAGTCAATATTATTGAAAATCTGATCCCTGATTTTAATCTTAATGATGAATATTGTGTCGGTGAAAATCCTCAAAACTTACCTACCACTTCTGATAATGGTTTAGAAGGAAACTGGATCCCCGCTACAATTAATACTGAAGAGCCCGGTGCTTTTACCTACACTTTTACTCCGGATGATGAGTGTAGTGAGGAGTTTATCTTAGAAATCACTATTCATTCTCTTCCAAATGCTACTGCTTCAAATGCAGGTCCTTATTGCGAAGGAGAGACTATCAACCTGAGTGCCGATGGGGGGCAAGAGTATTCCTGGTCAGGTCCCAACGCTTTTTCATCAAATGATCAAAACCCCATTATACCTGCTGCTTCATCATTCAGTTCGGGTGAATACACTGTAACAGTTACCGATGAAAATGGGTGTACTGCGACCGCATCTACCGAGTTAGTTATAAATGATCTGCCAAATGCTGTAGCATCTTCCAACAGCCCGGTTTGTGAGGGTTCTGATCTTGAATTCTCCGCAAGTGGAGGCACTGAATATGAGTGGTCCGGCCCTAATGGTTTTAGTTCCACTGATCAAAATCCAACTATAATGGATATTGACCAGTCTGGTCAAGGTATCTATGCCGTCATAGTAACTAACGATGACGGCTGTGGTGAATCTATTGAATTGACTATAGAGGTGTCCCCAGTCCCTGAGATCAATATTGATCTTATTGAATGTGATTCAGACCTTAGCTCATATTATGTTGAATTGAACACAAATGGTGATGAGATAACAATATCTGATGGCATTTTAACAGACCTTGGAGGTGGTAATTACGAAGTAAGCGAAATAGATGTGGAGAATGATTTAGAAATTGAAGTTACCAATAGCGTGACCGGCTGTTCTTTTTCATTTACAGTCAATGCACCTGATTGTGATTGTCCCTTTATACCTCCTGCAGCTTCAGGAGGTAATGAAGAAATCTGTGAAGGAGATGACTTTCCGGTATTAAGCGCAACCACTGACCCTGATTTTCAAATTAATTGGTTCAGCCAATCTGTTGGAGGAGATACTCTGGAATTAAATAGTGAAACTTATGAGCCATCAGAAGCAGGTACTTTTTATGCAGAAGTTTTTGATCCTGTAAGCGGATGCACATCAACTCAGAGAACCGGAGTGAGCTTAGTCGTAAATCCATTACCGGATTTAACCATAAATTCTATCGAGTGTTCTGTTGATCTAGAGACCTACTCAGTTACCTTTACAACTAATGCAGAGGAAATAGTAAACTCGACAGGAACCTTAAATTCACTTGGAGGAAACAATTATGAAATAAGTGGAATTGAAGAAGGCATCAACCTCACGCTCACTGTAATTCTTAATCTTACCTCCTGTGAAACTTTAATTGAAATTGACTCTCCCAACTGCGATTGTCCGCAAATAGATCCCCCTGTTTCAGATGGTGATCAAATTATTTGTGAGGGAGACGACTTTCCTCTTTTGTCTGCTACAGTTCCTTCAGGATTTCAAATTAACTGGTATGATAGCCCTGTAGGGGGAGACCTTTTAGAAGAAAATTCCGATAATTATCTACCCAATGAAGCAGGAATTTTTTATACTGAAACTTTTGACCCTCAATCAGATTGCAGCTCTCAGGACAGAACGGCAATATCATTTATTATCAATATGCTTCCAACTGCTGATCTAATTAATCAGGAATGTGAGAATCTTGATTTTTACACCATTCAATTTGAAACTAATGCGACCGATATAGAGGCCAATGCAGGTCTGCTCGAAATGATAGGTGTAAATCAATACGAACTTACTCAAATACCCGTAGGAACTAATTTGGTTTTAGAGTTATTTGATCTTTTTACTGATTGTGAAAACACAATAGAATTTCCATTTGATTTGGATTGTGATGAGGGCTGTGGCGACCTGCCGCCTCCTGCTGTAGTAGGTGATTCTATCTTTTTTGTCTGCCAGGGTGAAGATTTTTCAGAACTGGAGGCTTTTGTAGCGAGTAATCTAACAATTGACTGGTATGATAGTGCAGAAAATGGAGAGTTACTACTTTCAAACAGCTCTCTTTTTACACCTCTAAGTGATGGTAATTATTATGCGGAAACTCATGACACCGAAAACAATTGTTTTTCGGATACAAGGACTTTGTTTCAGGTATTAGCAGAACCAGAAATAAGTATTGAAATCGGTATTTTTAGCTGCGAGGCTGATTCATATACGATGGAATTACAGATTACGGGAGATACAACAGGAAGAATATTTGATTTAATTTCATCCGGAATTCTAACTCTAAATGCAGATGGTTCCATTACTGTATCTGATGTTCCACAGGCTGAAGGTGTCCTATTTGAAAGTACTCATTTTGATACTGATTGCTCTCAGGAGTTTAGTTTTGAAGCTCCCAATTGTGATTGCCCAGAAATACCCTTACCAACAGGTGAGCAGGAATATGAAATTTGTGAGGATGAAAATTTTCCTACTTTCGAACTTGAAACTGAAGATGGTTTAACCATAAATTGGTATGCTGATTCTACTGGAGGTTCTCCTTTATTGGAAGGCAGTGTTTCTTTTACACCGGAAGAAGGAGGTGTTTTTTACGCAGAAGCAATCGACACATCTTCAAACTGTGTTTCAGAGAGACTACCCATAGAACTTGTAGTTATTCCATTGCCTCAGGCTGAAATAGTCACAACTGATTGTGACGATAATGATGAGGCTTATTCTGTAACTTTTTCTACTGATGGCAATCCAGCTAATTTTTGGTTTACAGCTGGAGGTATTGGTGAAGTTAATCTCAATCCTGATGGTTCGCTGACTGTTGCCAATATCCCTATAGGTCAAAATGTTACTCTAATCGTCATCAATACGGCAACTGGTTGTGAAAATGAGTATCTCATTGAATCACCTAATTGTGATTGCCCTGATATTAACTTGCCTACTGGAATTATAGATTATGAAATTTGTGAGGGAGAAGTTTTCCCAACTTTTGAGCTTGCAGTTGAATCAGGATTGACCATCAATTGGTATTTAGAGGCTCTAGATGGAGAGCCGATATTGGAAAATAGTCTAACCTTTACACCTACTCAAGCAGGAGTATTTTTTGCAGAAGCGATAGACACTACTAATGACTGTAGGTCGGAGAGGCTCGCTGTAGAATTAATCGTCCATCCATTGCCTCAAGGAGAAATAATTAATATTGAATGCAATGACGATGGCTTAACTTATTCATTTTCTTTTGAACTTGAAGGAAATCCATCAAACCACATTGCCAATATTGGCGGCTTAATAGAAGTTGGATTTGGTGCAGTTTCAATAATTACCATCACTGATCTCTTAGTTGGGGAGGATATCCCTTTATTTGTTACTAATTTAAATACTGGTTGTAGCAATGAATACCTTATTGAATCACCAGAGTGTGATTGCCCGGTAATAGAATCACCATTTGGACAAACTTTAGTTGAGATTTGCTTAGGAGAAGATATTCCAATTCTGGAGCTCAATGTTGATGACTCCAGCCTTATTATCAATTGGTATGACGCTCCAATTGAAGGTAATCTGCTTTTGGAGAACAGTCTGACTTTTTCACCAACAGAGGGAGGTTTTTATTATGCTGAGGCAGTGGATACTATTACAGGGTGTACTTCAGAGGTTAGAACAGTTGTAGAATTAAGAATAAATCCGGTACCGAATGCAAGCTTATTATCAATAGAGTGCGATGATTCAAATGAATTTTATTCAGTTGTATTAATTACTGATGGTAATGATGAAGTTTTTTGGGCATCAATAGGGGGGCTAGGCGAAATCACACAGCCTATAGATTCTGTTTTAACCATAACAGACATTCCCGTTGAAAATGAAATCACCATTTTGGGAGTAAATATCGCGACTGGCTGTGATGTCAGAATTACCATAGAAGCACCGGATTGTGACTGTCCGGATATTCCCTTACCCGATTATGAGGAATTTTTCGAGTTTTGTGAAGGGGATGCCCTGCCGATAATTAGCATTGATGCAGAAGAAGGATTTCGTATTGATTGGTATGACCAATCAACTGCCGGTGAATTGATTGCTAGTGACGCTGCTGAATTTGTACCTCCTGGATCGGGTACTTGGTATTTCGAACTAGTAAACAGGGATGATGATTGCAAATCAAGAGATAGGGGTTCGGTAACTATTAACGAAATTCCTCTTCCACAGCTTGACCTCATTGATGCAGTCTGCCTCGAAAGTGGATTGGTTGAAGCCTTTTTTGAGATTGTCGCCGATTCAATTGAAGTAAATGGTGCTGATTTTGAATTAACTGGTACGCAATTGAGGATTTTTGATTTTCAGCTGATGGAAGAAGTGGAAATCAGATTATTTAACCGTTTTTGCGAGCTTACAGAAATCTTTAGGGAGGATGACTGTCCGGATGATTGTAACCCTTTAGCTGTAATTCAGATAACAGACCCATCATGCCCGAGTGTATCCGATGGAATTATCCAAATTGTGGAATCCATGGATTTTAATGATGAGGTTGAAATATTCTTAAATGGAGACTTTTTTAGCAATCTGGATGAATTACCTTTTGATATTTTCAGGCTCGATGCGGGAATCTATGAGCTCACTCTTAGTGATGGCAATTGTTCCCTTACAGAGCTAATTACCCTATCCTATCAAGTTTTCCCAACAGCGGAAATCATTACGGATATATCAATAGTGCCTTCTGGTAGTTTTGTTACTGTTGGAATTGAGACCAATCTGACTCCCGATCTTATTATTTGGGAACCTGAAGAACTGACGAGTTGCACCAATTGTCCGGAATTAGATATTTTTGTTGGTACTGACATCAACATTGGGGTAAGCATTACAGATTCTATTGGATGTAAAGCTTCTGCGAATATTTTTATTGAAGCTTTTGAGGAGATCAGTGTTTTCATTCCCAATGTTTTTAGCCCAAATCAGGATGGAGTAAATGACATATTCAGACCTTATTTTCCACCGGATTTCAATGGTATTGTATCAGATTTCAGTATCTTTAACCGATGGGGTGAGCGCGTATTTCAATTGGTTGAGGCCTCAGCCAATAATGATATTCAAGGGTGGGATGGCACCTATAATGGTGAAATGGTAAATCCTGCTGTTTTTGTATATACCTTAGAGCTGAGAACACACGATGGAGAATCAGAATTCTTTTCCGGAGAAGTACTAATTTTGAGGTAGTGCTGGACTTTGTTGGTAAGGAATAAACAAAAACCATCCTATACTCATTAGACATAGGCATCCAAGACAGATTTGAGGAATATGCTGAAAATTGCTTTTTCACCTGTTTATAGATATGAGTTACCAGCGGGACATAGGTTCCCTATGGAGAAATATGATTTACTCCCTGAGCAATTGGTTTATGAAGGGACAGTTAGTAACAGTAATTTCTTTGAGCCACAACCTTTAACCAAAGAACAAGTCTTGCTAACCCATTTGCCGGGATACTATTCCAAACTGGAAAACAATGACCTTACCCCAAGAGAACAAAGGAAAATTGGTTTTCCAATGAACCCAAAATTATTTTCCCGTGGCCTGATCATTTCTGCCGGGACCCTAGATTGTGCCCATTATGCCATTAAAAACGGAATTGCAATGAACATCGCAGGCGGTACTCACCATGCATATCCGGACAGAGGTGAAGGATTTTGCGTTTTAAATGACATTGCGATTGCTTCCAATTGTCTTTTAAATTATGGAGTCTTAAAAAAGATATTAATTGTTGATCTCGATGTCCATCAAGGCAATGGAAATGCCTTTATTTTTAGAAATACGCCAGAAGTTTTCACCTTTAGTATGCATGGTGAGAAAAATTATCCTCTAAAAAAAGAGACTTCCGATCTAGACATTGGATTACCAGATAAAACAGGAGATGATTTTTACCTCAATATTCTATACAATAAGCTCCCTGAAATCATTGACGGCGTGCAACCTGACCTAATTTTCTATCAGGCAGGAGTGGACATCATGGAGACTGACAAACTGGGCCGATTAAGGGTAAGTAAAAAAGGGGTAATGAAGAGAGATGAGTATGTTTTTGAACTTTGCAAAAAAAATAAGATACCTTTAGTAGTTAGTATGGGAGGCGGTTATCCGGAAAAACTATCAGATCTTTTGGACGCTCATGCCAATACATACAGAGCTGCCGTAAAAACTTTTTTTTAAAATAATCTCAGACTTTAGTATATTCGGGCATTCAAGCAAATGACCGGTAAATGAAAAATACTTTTGCAGAAATCATACTTCCTCTCGCGCTAAAGGGAACTTTTACTTATAGCGTACCGGACTTTTTACTGAACATTGTAAAACCGGGCTGCAGAGTAGAAGTACAGTTTGGTAGAAGTAGGTTTTATTCAGGTATAGTAGCATCAATTCATCAAAACCCTCGGGATGACATTAAACTTAAAGAGATAATAGATATCATTGATGAAAAACCTATAATTGATAAAGCTCATCTTAAATTCTGGAAATGGGTAGCCGAATACTATGCATGCAGTTTGGGTGAAGTTATGAATGCAGCACTTCCATCTGCTTTAAAACTGAACAGCCAGACTCTGCTTATTCCCGGCTTTGCTATTAATGAAGAACACGACAATCTGCCGGATGATGCATTCATTTTATGGGAAGCCTTACAGCAGCAGGACAGTATAAGTCTGGATATGGCAAGAACCATTGTCGGAAAAAAGCAAATTACCAAAACTTTGGAGTCCTTGATTTATAAAGGAATAGCTGAACTACGTGAAGAATTAAAAGATAAGTATCAACCAGTAAAATTAAGGCATGTTAATCTTCTGGAACCCTATAAAACTAAGCCTGATTTAGCTTTTGCTTTGCTGGATAAATCTGAACCACAAACCAATGCTTTTTTGGCCATACTTCAGAAAAAACAGGAATTCGTAGCAACTAATGAGATTTTGGCAAATCCATTAATTAAGGAACACGCAATAAAGGGTCTAGAAAAAAAAGGAATTATACATTCCCAATACCTTGAAGTCAGCAGAATCAAAGAAGAAACGGACAGTTTTGAGGGTGAATTAGAGCTTAGTCCCCAACAACAATCGGCTTATGATGGTATTTATTCTGCATGGAATACTCAAAATGTAGTCTTGCTACACGGTGTAACAGGCAGTGGAAAAACTGTCATCTACAAAAAACTGATTGAGAATATAGTTAATGAAGGCGGGCAAGTGTTATATTTATTACCTGAAATAGCTCTCACCACACAGATTATTAAGCGGATAGAGAAAATGCTAAATCTGCCTGTCCAGGTATATCACTCAAGGGAGAATATACAGAAAAGAGTAGAGATTTGGAAGGGAGCAAAAGATAGCATTCCATTAATCCTGGGCGCGAGATCATCACTTTTTTTACCCTTTAGCAACCTTAAACTGATAATTGTTGACGAAGAGCATGATAATTCATTTAAACAAAGAGATCCTGCACCGAGATATAACGCAAGAGACGGAGCTCTTGTACTCGCTAACATTATGAAAGCGAGAGTGCTTTTGGGAACAGCTACACCCTCACTAGAAAGTTATTTCAATTTCAAAAACAATAAATACGGTTATGTTCAGCTCAATGAAAGATTTGGATCTATTGGACTCCCTGAGGTAGAATTAGTTGATTTGAAAAAGGCAAGAAGCCAAAAAAGCATGAAAGGTCCTTTCTCGTTTTATCTCCTAGAGGAAATGAGAAAAACATTGGATAGTAAAAGGCAAATTATTCTCTTTCAAAACAGAAGGGGATTTGCACCGGCAATTCAATGTGAAGTATGCAGTTGGACAATGGAATGCAGACAGTGTGATGTCTCAATGACGTACCACAAAAAGCTGAGTGAAATGAAATGCCATTATTGTTCACAAACAAGTACTTTGCCAAAAGAGTGTCCTGCATGCACTTCTACACGCTTGAAACTAATGGGATTTGGAACAGAAAAGATTGAAGAAGAGTTACAAATTCTGTTACCGGAAATACGAATTGGAAGAATTGATTCTGATAATGCGAGAAGTAAAAAAAGATTAGAAAAAATAATCTATGAATTTGAAACAGGAAAATTAGATGTAATTATAGGAACCCAAATGATTACCAAAGGTCTGGATTTTAATAATGTCGGATTGGTAGGAATTATCAATGCAGACCAAATCCTGAACTTTCCAGATTTCAGATCGGCTGAAAGGGCCTTTCAATTAATGTGTCAAGTAGCTGGACGGGCAGGAAGGAAGGAGAAAGAGGGAAAAGTTATTATCCAGACAGCACAGACAGAACACCCAATATTTAAAGATATCATGAAATCTGATTTTAAGTCGTTTTATTATCGGGAAATTAGAGATAGAGCAAAATACCACTACCCTCCTGTCTATAGGAATATCATTTTAGAAATAAGTCATAAAGACCTAAATACATTATGGCGGGCTGCGAGTCTTTTATCTAATCAATTTCAAAAAAAATATGGCAATAGAGTTCTTGGACCAGCAGAGCCAATGGTATCAAGAGTCAAAAATCAATTTTTACTGGAATTTATGTTTAAACTTGAAAAACAAAGCACTCTATTAAAACTAATTAAAGACCACATCCATGCCTTAATGGATACCCTTTCGGGTCAAAAAGAATTTAGAGGACTCCGATTTAAAATTGATGTAGATCCCCAATAAAAAAATTCACAAAAGGAAAAACTGAATAAAGTATTTATTATTTTTGCAGCGCTTACGAATGGGGGATTAGCTCAGCTGGCTAGAGCGCTACGCTGGCAGCGTAGAGGCCACCGGTTCGAATCCGGTATCCTCCACCAATAAGGGTTGACTAGTCAACCCTTATTTTTTTACATCAATATCCCTAACTTAACTGTTACATTTTAATGAAGATACTTATTCAAAAGATTGACACAAATGTTCAATCTACAATAAAATGCTTTCTATACAACACATCACAATATCAATTTTCTACGGACATCACTGTAGAAGGATTCTCATCAAGTGTGATATATAAAAAAACAAGTTTTTTAAATCCGAAAGAAATTAGAGAGGTATTCAGATCCTTTTTCCATCATATGAACCACTACCCCATTATTCATTACTCCGCGACGCCCTACTCTACCATGGGACCAGAAAAACCTGTGAAAGGAACAATCAAATTAAAAGCAAAAGACTTTATAAAAAAGTCCTCCTATGTTGATGTTTTAAACGATCGTGCCGTCTCTGTTAACCTGGAAATTCATAAGGAAATATCCGTAAAAAGCAAATCTAAAATAGCCTACCGGTTAAAGGATGAGAAAAAATCAGATTTAAAAAAGGTCAAATTATTTAATACTGAAGAATTGGTGGAATTTAATCCGACTATTGATTTACATCTACACAACTTGGTCGAGGATGTATCAAAGGTAAAAAGTGGAATGGCAGTACTAATTCAACTTGCTGCATTTAATAAACATTTAGAGAAAGCCATCAGGTTGGGTATTGATAGAATTTTTGTTATTCATGGAGTTGGAGAGGGGAAATTGAAAAAGACTGTAATTAATACAGCAAAAAACAATCCAATGGTAAAAGAGGTAAAAAATGAATATCACCCTAAATTCGGATTTGGTGCAACGGAAATTTTAATCTAATTAGCCCACTCAATATTTAGTTTAAGTTGGTAATGCACTGCACGACCTTCAAATATTTTCTTTCCAAAATAGAACCGTTCTATCCTAAGCAATTTAGTCTTTCTCAATTCTCAAGGTTTCCAATTAGCTAATTCCACTTAGTTTTTTAATTTATGAAGTGAGCTATCAAGACAAGATGAATGGATTTGGGTTTATTTCACTGCAAATACTTGAATAGTTCATTCCATTTTGAAAAGAAGAAAAACAAAATCATTCTTCAAATCAAGATAAATTACAAATTTATAAGGATCACAGCATAAAATTAAAAAATCCCTTCCCCGAAACCGGAGAAGGGATTTTTACCAAAACCTATATACTCATTATTAATCCATGAAAATCATTTTCTTGGTTGCTGTGTGGTTTTCTGTATCTAACTGGTAGTAGTATACACCG
>RECS01000024.1 GCA_007693915.1 Saprospirales bacterium
CACCGCTATGTTTTTTGTATAGCAGATGTTTCCGGAAAAGGTGTAGCAGCTGCTTTACTTATGGCTAATTTTCAAGCTTTACTGAGGAGTATGGTGGATAAATATACTGATTTATCTAAATTAATCTCGGCACTTAATGAAGCGGTATTTAGAATTACAGAGGGAGAAAAATTTATCTCCTTTTTTATTGGCAGTGTGGATACTAAGTCTCATTTATTGGAATATGTAAATGCAGGTCATAATTCTCCTCTACTTTTTAATTGTAATCATTCTCAATGGCTTGGGATAGGTTGTCCGATTTTAGGTGTAGTCGCAAAGATTGAATCAATTGAAATTGGAAGGGAATTACTACATGAGGATACGTTTATCTTTTGTTATACCGATGGTATTACTGAATTTAGAGAAGAGAGCGGAGGTTATTTGGGTGAGGAGTTTATATTAAATTTTACTTTGGATAGTGGTGTATTGGATCCGGGATATTTTAACAAAAAATTTCTGAGTAAAGTACAGGAAATTGGTGGGGCGCAAAAATTCATTGACGATATTGCCTTATTAAGCATGAGGTATTCTAAAAATAGAAATGACTTTTAGTGAATTTTTTTAATCTTTTTATATAAGAAATGAAAAGCAAAACGATAGCCGTAATATTAGCTTTTTTTCTTGGTATGTTTGGAGCCCACAGGTTTTATCTTGGTCAGAAAACATTGGGCTTTCTTTATGTGGTATTGTTCTTTATTTTTGGTATTTCATTTATTATTGCCCTAATTGATGTTCTGGGGTTTCTATTTATGAGTAGAGAGCGGTTTGATTATTTATATAATAAAAAATATTATGATTTAGATTATCAACAATATTTAAAACGTCGGCAAGCTTTTGATAAATCTGCAGGTCCACCTAAAAAAGATATCCCCGGTAATTTTCATAGGAAGAGAGTAACGAATCCGCAAGAAGGAATAAGTCAGTTAAAGATAAATGGAAAAAGTTTGTTCAAAAACTATGAGTTTGAGGAAGCTGTTGAGGTTTTTGAACAGGTATTAGCTTACAATAGTCACGATGCAGCTGTTCATTTTAATTTAGCTTGTTGCTTTTCGATTCTGGAAAATAGAGATAGGGCTTTAAGACACATAGCGCTCGCAGTAGAGAATGGGTTTGATAATTTTGAAAGAATTGATAATCATCCTTCTCTTGCCTGGATTCGGATTCAAGAGGAGTGGGTTGAATTTAAGGAAAGTAAATATCGGCTTAAACCGGTTAGTGTTGAAAATGCCGTACAAAAAGAAAATAGTGAGGATAATGATGATTCCGTTGAAACAGACATGCAATTGCCCCCTAACGATAAACTGCTTGTTAAGTTGAAAAAATTAAAAGACTTAAGAGATAGGGGCTTGATTAGTGATGTTGAGTTCGTTAGTGAAAAGAAGAAAATATTGTAACGGTACTTGTTTTCTAGGATTTAAACTATCATACTTCTTTTGTGGTTTAAACAATAAATAAATCTTATGCTTACAAAAGATATTTCCATTGAAAAAGATTTATACCTTTCAGGAGGGGAGCTTATTGGTAAAGTGAGGCGTATTTTTAATAAGTATAAGGTTAAAGATTTACCTATTATCGAGAATGGGTTACTAAAAGGATATGTCAGGACTGAAGATTTGATTGGATTGAGAGAGGATGAAACAATTGAAAAAGTAAATTTTCTGCATTCTAACGCTTTTTTTCTTACGGAGGATGCGCATGTTTTGAGTTGTTTGCGTCTAATGATCCGCAGACAGTTGTCTACATGTGCAGTTTTTAAAGAGTCGGGTAATTTTGTGGGCACAGTTGTAGATAGGTATTTATTAAAAGAGATAGGACATAAATTTCAGTTTGGTGAGAGAGGTGCTATTTTGGTACTTTCTTTTGATAAAAGTCAATTTTTGATTTCTGATGTGTTACGGGTGTTGGAAACAGAAGGTGGTTTCCCTCTTATGTCCTTTTTTAGTTTAGGTGATAATCAGGATGAGATCCACCTGACTGTAAAATTACAAATACTTGATAACCAAAATATTATCAATAGTTTAAATCGATTTGGGATAAAAATTTTGTATTCCATGGAAGTTCCTGATTATGCTGAATTTTTAAGTGATAGGTATGATCAGTTAATCAAATATCTGGATATTTAACATTAGTTTTACTCAAATGAAATTTGGCTTATTTGGTTTTGGATTTGATAAGGGGGATCAGACTTGGTTCAATGAGTTTTTGGCTCACCTTAAGTCCAGAGGTCATTCTTTGTATTTATATAAAGGTTTACTTTGCAATCTGAATTCTTATCATACTAAAAGTGATTACCCTATACTTGACTCCGTTGATGATTTAATAAGAGGGGAGCTTGATATGTTAATTTCTCTTGGAGGGGACGGAACGATGTTAAGGGCAGTTAGTTATTCATATGCTGCCAATGTGCCTATAGCTGGTATAAATCTTGGGAGACTGGGTTTTCTTGCTTCAGTTGAGAAGAAGAATGTAGTTAAGGCCTTATCATTTATAGAAAAAGGTGATTATATTGTTCAAAATCGTTCATTGATTAAATTACATTCAACCAATAAAAACCTTTTTTATTCTTCACCTGTAGCGCTTAATGATTTTACTGTAGCCAAAAGGGATACTAGTTCCATGATTACAGTCAATACTTTTATAAATGGGGATTTTTTTAATACCTATTGGGCTGATGGACTTATAGTTTCTACGCCTACCGGTTCTACCGGGTACTCATTAAGTTGTGGGGGTCCTATAGTATCACCTGGTTCAGGGAATTTAATTATAACTCCTATAGCTCCTCATAATCTTAATGTTAGACCCGTTGTAATTCCTGATTCGTCTGTAATAGAGTTAAGACCCGAAGGGAGAACCAATAGCTTTTTGTGTAGTCTTGATTCCCGTTATCAGGCTGTTTCTTCCTCTGCTTCATTAGTAGTAAAAAAGAGTAAGCAATATGCTAGAATAGTGGTTTTGGGTGATTATTCTTTTTCAGAGGTATTGAGACAGAAACTTGGTTGGGGAGTTGATAAAAGAACCAATATGCCATGAAAGTAATTTTAAAAATTGATGGTTTTGATTATTCAGGAGATTTGTCTAAACCTACAGGTATTGGAATAATGTTGAGAGATGGCAATCAAAACCCCAATTGTTTTTACGCTAATGATCCTGAAATTATTCCTTTCAAGGAGGGTGACTTTATTGGTGATATTTCAGCAGGATCCCCAGTGAATTTTAAGAATGTAATTTTTAATCCGCATGGTAATGGGACCCATACAGAATGCTCGGGTCATATTCGTGATAACGGTTTATCCATTGGTTCTTTACTTGAAAAATACTTCTTTACTTGTAGGGTAATAAGTCTCTCTCCTATTGAACAGAATGGAGATCTTATAATTGGTTTAGATTTTGATTTTAATTACTATAATTTTAATGATATTGAAGCCCTAGTTGTTAGGACGATTCCTAATTCTAGTGATAAATTAACTAGTAAGTATAGTGGAAAAAATCCTCCTTATTTCGATCCTGTCTTTTTAACTAATGTAAATCAACTAGGAATTCAACACTTTTTGACGGATCTCCCTTCTGTAGATAAAGAAATTGATGGGGGTGAATTGTCATCTCATCGTACTTTTTGGGAAAATAGGAATAATGATCGAACCAGGTGCACAATAACTGAGTTAATCTATGTACCTGATCATTTGGTTGATGGTGTGTATCTTTTAGAGCTACAATTAATGAATCTAGATTTAGACGCCGCCCCCTCCCGACCAGTGTTATATTCTTTAAGAAAAATGTGTTAAAATATCATGAAAGATAGGTTTGTTGGCCGGGAACGTCTTATTCAATTGTTTCGTGAGGAAGGTCTTGAATCATATCGATCTATTGTTAAGTTTTTCGACGAACACAGAGATGAGATTTCTGTACTTGATTTTGAGGATTATTTCATTATGTACATTGATTACGTTGAGGCATTATATGAGATAGGTGCCCACCACCGCTTCATAAGAGAGGTTGATAATTTGATTGAACTTTCTATCACTAAGAATATCGTATTTTTTGAAGGCAGGGATATTTTTCAGTATTTTGTTCTTAAAAAGGCCCACGCTTATTTTAATATGGGGCTACTTGACAAATGTGAAAAAGTTCTACTTGAACTATTAAAAATGAATTCGAAAAACTTAGCATACAAAGAGTTGTACATTAAATCTCGACTTAAGCGTAAAACTAAAGGTCGTATTGATTTGAGAATGCAGGGAGCTATTGTTTTGATGTGCAGTGCTGCGGTAATTGGGATTGAAATATTTTTTGTCAGGGTATTCTTTGATTGGCTTGTTTCAAGTTTTGAACTACTCCGTAATCTTCTGTTTCTTTCTGGTATTGTACTTATGGTTTATGCTGAGTTCAGTTCTTGGGTCGATGCACGAAACCATCTTAAAGAGAAAATGAGGCTTATTCATAAAAAGTCTTAATTCTTATTGTTTCACGTGAAACAAATTAGCAGTGTGGGTGACCAAATGCTGTTTTAGTCAGTCAATGTTATTATTCCCGTAAATATATGGCAAAATGCATATCAATAATTGCTTTACAGGATCAATAACACACTTGCAAGGAATCAATTATAGATTTAGATTCATAAACCCTTTATGTTATTTAACATTAAGAAATTAAGGTTCATTAAGTGGATTAAGATCTTGACATTGCCTCTCATAACTCTCCCGTTAATCCAAACTATTGTTTTCTTTGGCTTTATGAGACTGGGCAACTCCCAATTTCTTTCTTCCTGCAACGCCAATTTTTCTGGTACGTGGAGTTTATGCTAGAATGCCAATTTTTTAATTTTAAATCATTTTTCCAGTCCCTATTTAATTTTTTGTCTAAATACATTCTCCTTAATTTTACTATCTTTGTTTGCCAACAATTTTACTCTATGGATAAAGCAGGTTTTAAATTCTCTGTCCCTTTTCTCGTTTCATATAAAGAACACCTGGATGGTTTAGTCTGTTCTTGTATTGAGGAGACTGCATCAGAAATGTTTTGTTTTTTCCACGATGGAAAGCAGGATATTATTAAAATTAAGTCTGCTCAGGGGGGTTTCGATGAGGAATTTCAAAATTCTCTAAAGTTTCTCCTTCACTGGACAAAGGAGGTTTTAGACTTGAACAACCACTATTTCAAAATTGATTTTCGAAATCAATATACTGTCTATCCTACTTCTTATTATTCTGGGATTATCTTTTCTTTATTTCAACTATCGAAATCTAGAGAAAAACCTGACTATCTGGATATAGTAAATAGAGGGTATGAATTTCTTCTTAAAAATTCATTTGATGTAGATCGATTATTCTACTATACATA
>RECS01000023.1 GCA_007693915.1 Saprospirales bacterium
CACTTATCGGTCCTTCATCTATTCTGCTAGCATTGATGGCATCGGGATTGAATGGCCAACAATTTAGTTTTCACGGATATCTCAGCCCTAAAAAAGAGCTCATCGGCAAAGATCTCAAACGCCTTGAATCTCAATCCCGCAAGGACAAGGGTGCCCACATTTTTATAGAAACCCCGTACCGAAATGGACAAATCTTGGATGCAGTAATACAACATCTGAGTAATCCTACTTTGTTCTGTATTGCAGCCGGCATGCACTCTCCAGATGCTTTTATCAAAACCAAAAGTGTAGGTGAGTGGAAAAAAGAAAAGTTACCCAACATCCATAAGGTGCCGGCGGTTTTTATTATTCAAGCCTAAGCTGTACAGTAATTTTTAGCTTCCGATGATACTTAGTCTTGAATTCACCTCAATTATAAAAAAAGAGAATTTCATGAATTGATTGATTGATTGAAGCTGAAGTTAAATAGCTTTTAAATCAAAAATCAACTAACTCTATCACTTTAGCGTTTTATTTTTGCAGTTAAAAAAAAATTAGCGCGAAGGAAGTTTTTGCTCAACATCAATATATCAAAAATTATGAGTTTACAATTAGCCAAAGACAGATTAGAAGAGAAGGGATTCTTGGATATCGATATTGATCCCACTTTGGATTTAAAAGAAGAAATTTTTAGGCTTAAGAAGGAGAAAAATGCGATTATCCTGGCACACTATTATCAGGAAGGTGACATACAGGACATAGCAGACTTCATAGGTGACAGCTTACAATTATCACAAAAAGCTGCTGCAACAGATGCTGATATCATTTTGTTTGCAGGGGTTCATTTTATGGCGGAAACTGCCAAAATTCTCTCTCCTGAGAAAAAGGTGTTGCTCCCTGATTTGCACGCGGGCTGCTCATTGGCCGACTCCTGCCCTGCTGATCAATTTGAACAGTTTAAAAAAGCTCATCCGGGAGCAGTAGTTGTAGCTTATGTAAATTGCACAGCTGAGCTAAAAACTCTGACAGATATTTGTTGTACATCTTCTAATGCTGTGCACGTTATCAATAGCATTGAGAAAGATACGCCCATCATTTTTGCTCCTGATAAAAACCTAGGAAAATACCTGATTCGCAAAACCGGTCGAGATCTTATACTATGGAACGGAACCTGCATGGTGCATGAAATTTTTTCTTATGAGAAAATCCATAAACTCAAAATCAGACATCCTGAGGCCAAGCTTATTGCCCACCCGGAATGTGAACCCGAATTATTAGAAAAGGCGGATTTTATAGGTTCCACCAGTGCGCTACTGAATTATACCAAACAAAATCATACCCATACTTTTATTGTCGCTACCGAACCTGGAATCATCCACCAAATGAAAAAAGCTTCACCGGAAAAGACTTTTATTCCTGCGCCACCCCAGAACAATTGTGCATGCAATGAGTGTCCACATATGAAAAGAAATACATTGGAAAAGGTTTGGTTATCCTTAAAATATGAACTCCCTGAAATCACTCTGGACGAGGAAGTTATCTCTAAAGCCAGAACATGTATTGACCGAATGTTGGAGATTTCAAAGAAAGCGGGTCTGTAGTTTAAAGTAAACCTGAAAGTTGAAGTCAGTTGAGGAATGGAATGGGTTATTTTGAAAACAGCTAAAAACTCCTAAGTTCTCAAAAACTATTGCTCTTTTTCCTGCGTTCCATCAAAGGTCTTATTTTTGCCCAACTAAAAAAAGAATTTTGGAAGGACTTAGTCTAATGTACCCTGCCTGGATGGTAATTCTCTGTTTCGCTGCAGGATTAATATACGGAACACTTCATTATTATAAAACTCGCCAATTCAGTGACAAAGGTCCATGGTTGACGAGACTACTCTTCATTCTTAGGACTGTCGCTGTCACCCTTATCACGCTTCTGCTATTAGCACCCCTACTAAAGTACTTTGTAAGTACTGAAGAGGATCCGGTATGGATTATCGCAGCTGATAACAGCGCGTCTTTATCCATGATACAGGATAGTTTGGAATTAAAAGACTTAATGAATAGCCTGTCTGAGGCGGGAAGTGACTACAGACTGGATCGTGAATTCCTTTTGTTTGGGGAAGAAGTTAGAGATGGCGATATTACCGAAATGGATTTTTCTGACAGGAGTACCGACATCAACTCTCTTTTGGAGTACATCAATAATACATACGATGGTAGAAATCTGGCAGGAGTATTGATTGCTACAGATGGCATAGTCAATCGCGGAGGAAATCCCATTTATACACCAATAAGACATTCAGCTCCCATGCATTTTGTTGCGATGGGGGACACCACCGTAAGAAGAGACTTACTAGTAAGAAGAGTACTTCACAACCGCATCGCTTATCTCGGAGAAAAATTTAGTTTTCAGGTAGATGTTTCTGCAGTAATGGCAGCAGGAAGCAGTTCGCAATTACAGGTATTTGAGATTGGATCAGGTGGAGAACGAAACATGATTCACTCAGAAGAAATCAACATAGATCAGGCTGATTTTTTTCAAACTTTTGAAGTCATAAGTGAAGCAAACAGTCCAGGACTAAAAAGGTTTCGCGTGGTTTTGACTCCCATAGAGGGTGAATTAAGTATAGAAAACAATACACGTGACTTCTTCGTAGATGTACTCGATAATAAGCAGGAAATATTAATTCTTGGAGCTAGCCCGCATCCCGACCTTGGGACTATAAAAACATTGTTGGAAAACTATAAAAACTATGAAGTAAGCTTATACACCACCAATAACTGGTCAGGAAATTTTGAAGACTATGATTTAATCATATTGCATCAATTGCCATCTACAGTGCGAAACAGTCAGCAAATGACAAGAGCAGCAATAGAATCCGGCAAGCCACTTTTTTTTATACTGGGTAGTAAATCCAATATTGTCCAGTTTAATAGAAATCAGGATCTGTTGGAAATAAGCGGTGGCAGAGGCAGAACAAATGATGCCATACCACTTGTCAATCCACAGTTCAATCCATTCTCTTTTGACAGTGAACTTTACGATAGATTTAGGTCTTTCGTTCCTCTAAGTAGTCCGTTTGGTCAATATGAGTACAGCCCTGCTGCCAATGTTTTACTCTATCAACGAATTGGTCAAGTGGATACAGATATGCCATTACTAGCTGTAGGAGAAATCAGCAACAGACGCATTGGTGTTTTAACCGGGGAAGGCCTCTGGCGTTGGAGACTCTATGAGTTTTCGTCCTTCGACAATACCGATGTCACTTCTGATATTATTCAAAAAACTATTCAATACCTCAGTATAGCAGAGGATGATAGAAGGCTCAGGGTTTTTACAGACGATAATTTATACGATGAAAATGAACCTGTCATTTTCGAAGCAGAATATTACAATGCCAGTTTTCAAAGAATCAATCAATTTGATCTGAAGCTTACCATCACAGACAATGAGGAAAATAGTTTTGACTATGTTTTTGACAGACGAGACGACCATTACCTACTCAGCACCGGTCCTTTTCAGCCGGGTGAATATCGGTATAGGGCACAACTGGAAACAGGCATGGAAGTTTTTTCCGCAGAAGGTGCATTTACTGTCAGACCTATAGAGTTGGAAGCTATCAATCTAAGTGCCAACCACAGTTTACTCAGACTGTTGGCTTCATCTCAAAACGGACAACTAATTTATCCGAGCCAATTGAATCAAATCAATGATCTGATCTTTGAAGGAAGAGAGTTCAGACCCATAGTTCACAATTCATTGAGGACGAATCTCGTACTAAATCTCTTCTGGATTTGTATTGCCTTAATGCTGTTTCTTTTTGGTGAGTGGTTCCTGCGAAGATTCTATGGTTCTTATTAATGACCCCGACCAATTTGCAATAGCCTGACTTCCAGTCATCTCAATCCAAAAAGCTTGCAAAAGCTCTTCAAACTATCCCCTATATCTCAAACTTTTTCTAAAAAACTCAACTAAACCTTCATATTGGAATAGTTTTTGATATGTAAGATACTACATAGCAGTTTTAAACATTTTATTAAAAATATCAATATCATGAAATCGTACTTTCCATACCTGATAATAGTATTTTTCTTTGGCACTATTTTTACTGAAGCCATGAGCCAAAGCCTATTGACTACACCTCATTTTCTAGAAGCGAGAAAAAAAGCAGAAAATGAGCAAAAAAGGCTACTTGTGCATTTTACGGCAAGTTGGAGTAATCCCTGTTCAAAAATGTTCAGTACGACTTACCGAAATGATGAGGTGAGGAAGATCCTTCAAAATGAATTTATTTTCACTCTAATTGATATTGATGATTTTGATGGCTATGTATTAAGTCAGCACTACAATATCAACAATCTGCCTACGCTGGTGCTTTTTGATCAAAATGGAAGGGTAATCAAAAGACATCAAGGCAAACTAACTGCTGAGGAGTTAAAGAAATTTATCGAAGCTGAAGGAGATGCTGAAGAATCAGCCGTTGCAATAAATGAAACTAAAGATCAGCCCGGAATGATGGAAAGAATTAATAATACTCCCGGGATTGAGAGTACAGAAGTAGTAAAAAATCAACATAAAATAGATACCAATACTGCTGCCAAAAAGCAAGTAGAAGAAAAAGAGGAATACTATGCCATACAGCTAGGAGCTTTTACAGATAAGGCCAATGCTGAGAAAATGCTTGAAAACTATTCCTCCCAATCCATACAGGATTTACACTTACAAAGTGAGTTGCTGAATGAAAGAGAAAGATTTCTATTACTTGGTGGTAAGTTTAGTTCTAGAGAACAGGCTGAACAAAAACTGGTAGAATTGAGAACTAACGGAAAGGATGGATTTATAAAATCAATCAAAAGCACTAACGGATAAAAATATATTTCCCATGAATTAAGACCGGAGGCAACTACATCCCAAAAAACGCCTCCGGTCTTTTTTATTTTACCTACCCCTCTCAAATATCTTTTGCATTAAACATCTTTTGGAAAAACGGAATAGTTGAGAAGTTTAAAAACGATGCAAAGGTATTCAGTGATCAATTATAAACTCAGCCCAGCTAATAGCCTGTCGAAGGGTCAATCCTTAGTCAATTACGAATTATAAATGAGGAATTTTTTTAATCATTAATCTGAAATCAAAAATCATCATTCCATCAATACCACCCCCTGACTATAAACCTCCCCATCTGCCCGTATCCGCACTATATACTGCCCGGAAGGTAGGTGCGTAGCATCCAATGACAACTGATGCGCTCCAATCGGTAAGTCCTGATGATAAACTTGCTGTCCCAGCATATTGTACATATGTAATTCGCCCCTCTCTCTTAGGTCAGAAGTGAAATGCAAATGGAAATGACCACGAT
>RECS01000136.1 GCA_007693915.1 Saprospirales bacterium
CCTCCTGACAACTGACTGATTTTTAAATCGGAATTATCGAGCTTAAGTTTGCTCAGGACTTCATACAATTCGGCTTCTTTGTCCCATCCTTTGTTTAATTCTACATCATCCAACGCTTTTTGAATAGATGCAGCATCATCCGGTCTGGTCAACATCACTTGTTCATAATTTCTAAGTGCGTTCAGCGCCTTATTATCGCTGGCATAGATAGATTCACTAACACTCAAATCCGGATTAAGAATAGGTTCCTGCCTTAGATAGCCCACCCTAATTGAAGGATGAACAAAAACCTTAGCCTTATCCCCTTCCGGTGCTTCTTCGTTTGTAATAATTCGCAAAAGAGAAGATTTACCGGTGCCGTTTTCAGCTACAAGAGCTACTTTTTCACCCTTATTGATGTGGAGGGTAATATCTGAAAACAACACCCTATCTCCATAGGAACGAGAAATGTTCTCAAAAGTCAGATAATTCAAATTGCGAGGATTTTATCGTGGTGATTGGCTATTTTACTTCTGAACCATTGAGTAAATCATTCATAATTTGAATGGTCTCAAAAATGTAAGCATCCTTTTGGATATTCTCGAAAAAAGATTCATTTCTAGCTATCCGGCTACTATCAGAATGGATGAACTCGAGATCAGCCTCAATATTCGAAATATGGATACTTTCAATAGGATGAAACATATCTCTGAACTGTTCTGCTTCTTCTTCCCGCTCTCTGAGAAATTCGCGATATGTCTCAATACCCAATGGACGAACAGAGTGATTTCTCATTCTTTTCAATCTGTCAGCATTGGCGAGAACTTTAGTAAAGAGTTCATCTTCTGAGATTCTGTCTTCTGATCTCTTTCTCAACCAATGAATTAAGTTATCATCGACTTCCCAAACATTTTGACTAAAATCAACTGCTTGAATTTCCGACCATTCCATCGCAAAATCATAATCATTCTCTCCAACTGTAACAAAATGGAAATTATCGGGAATGACAATATCCGGCCGAACACCTTTTAACTGCGTAGAACCGCCATTAATTCTATAAAATTTTTGAGTAGTTACCTTCAATTCCCCAAGAGGTTTTAATTCATTGTGACCTCTAACCATACGATCAAGATTGTAAAACCTTTGGACTGTTCCCTTGCCAAAAGTAGAATTTCCTCCTACGATAATTGCCCTTCCATAATCCTGCAGGGCAGCAGCGAGTATCTCTGATGCCGAAGCACTAAAGGAATTAACCATTATAACCAAAGGTCCGGAGTACACCACTTCATTTTCGCGATTGGATAAAACCTGAGGCTCACTTGCTCTAGCTTTCACCTGGACTACAGGACCCTCCTCTATAAAAAACCCTGACATATCCACTACATCATTCAAAGACCCACCACCATTATTCCTTAGATCAAATATCAATCCATCAATATTTTCCTCATTTAGTTTTTTTAATTCTGCTTTGACATCATCTTTACTGTTCCTGCCCTCTGATGCATTTCCAATATTAAAATAAAAACTGGGCAAATTCAAGTAACCAATCCTAGTATCCTTTCCTTCTTTTTGCAAAATGGCAGATCTTGCATAACCCTCCTCAAAAACAACTACATCTCTGGTTATTTCAATATCAACGACCTTGTTGTCAATTTTTCTGACGGTAATAGTCACTTTAGTACCTTTTGGACCCCGAATAATAGAAACTACGTCATCTAAGCTCCAGCCACTAATATCAACTGGCTCCTCATCCTCCTGAGCTACTTTTAAAATGAGGTCATTAGGTTCTAGCTCACCTTGCTTCCAAGCAGGACCACCGGGTACTATACTAACAATTTTTACGTGTTCCCCTTCAGTTGTAAGTCTTGCTCCAATACCCTCTAACTGATTGGACATTCTCATATCAAAATCCTGTTTATCCTTGGGCTTGAAATATCCTGTATGAGGATCTTGTAAGTTAGAAATCGTATTTAAGTAGATATTAAATCTGGATTCACTGTCCATTTTTTTTATCCGATCAAGCCATGTCCTAATACGCTCCTCAACTTTTTCTCTGGATTCTGAAACTAGTTTATCAAGATCATAATCCTCTTCTTTTTCCTCTGCCCGGTTGATTTGTCTAACTACATCATCAACAAGTTGAAAGTGAATATACCGTTGCCACCTCTCCTTTAGCTCAATTTTATTTGCAGCAAATTCAATTTTGTCGGCATCTAATTCAAAGTAGCCCTCAGCATTGAGATCGAAATCCATCTGAATGACCTCTTCAAAAATCTTATACGCTCGTTTTGCTGACTTTGACATTAATTCATCAGCTAATTCAAAAAATTCAAAGGTGGTATTTCTAATTTCCAGATGAATTCTATTTTCAAAACTTCTTAATTGCTCAATTTCGTTTTGAGTAAGAAAGCGTTTATTGGCATCTAGTCCATTTAAGAATTCATTGAAAACCAAAGTTGAGAACTCTTCATTAAATTCTCTAGGTTCAAAATGAAGGCGATCAATGTGGGTCACAATTGATCTTAATAAAACTTCCTCTTTGGTGGAGGAACTCCCACTTCCACTAAATATTTGACTACTCAGAAAAAATAGCGAAAGTCCAATTACAGCAACTGATAAATATATATTTTTTAAATTCATGTATTTTAATTTCACTTATGACAATTTGTAAAACACTACAAATGTCAGGCAGGTTCAAAATTAATCTTATTATAGTGTTACAGCAAAGTAACGGAATTTCAAGAACACATATTTAAAATATGTTCAATTAATTTAACTTTGGTAAAAAAACTACTTACAAAACCCTATATTATCCATCATCATCACTTCCCCTTCTAAATGGATTAAAACGTCTTACTCGATCTTTAATATCATCAACAGGATCGGTAATTGTAGAATCTTTTAGAAGGTTTTTCAACTGGGCTTCAGCCTCCTTTTTAGCTTTTTCCCGCAATTCTTCTTCTTTTTGTCGTGCAATTTCCCGCAAAGAGTCTGTCTGTGCCTGTATTATTGAATCAGCCTGATCTCTTCTGTCACTTACTTCATCCTCAAGCCTATCCCTTACCCGCTCAGCTTCCTCCTCAATTCGCCCCCTAACTACATCTTCTACCTGCTGTGAAATGGTCTGTCCTGTAGATACCCCCAATAACCTAATTGAAAAAGAAGGATCCATTAATGTACCTCCAACCTCAATTCCAACATCCACATTAGAACCATCACCCAAATTCAACCCTCTTCTCGAGGCTTCAGACTGAATAAATCGCAAACCTGATTCCACAGCTTCTCCGGCAGTGGAGCTTCCTATTTTAGACTGTGGGATAGATGCCTCAATCAGGTAATTCATTTCACCACCAATTAAATGAGTTCCGCTAAAACCCATAGTCGTACCTGCTATTTGATGGGTACTTGGACGCAATTCAAAAGTTCCGTTGTTTATTTGAAACCAATTCTCTGTGTTGTCCAAATTCATTCTTTTCAATTCCGACACTTTTAATCGATCGCCTATTTTTTCCAATACAGGAAGATCCAATATGGTAGACTCAATGGTTTGAAAAAAACCTTCAGCATTAAAAGAATTCCATACAGGCATCATACCCTGACCTAGTCGGGTGTTCATTATCAACTCAGAGTTAATGAATCCATTCATGTATTCGAAAATGGGGGCAACTACAGCTAACATTCTCATATTCTGAAAGGCTGAAGGGATATCAAAATTTTGGATCTCAAGCTTCATATTTACAAAAGGATCTTCTTCTGCAGTATCGTAAAGGCCAGTCAAACCCAATTTTCCATTAAATATTTCGCCCTCAAAATCTCGTAAAGCAAGCGCGGCATCCTTAATCTCAACATCTCCTCTTACATTTGAAAATACCAAATCAAAATACTGCAATCTATTCAAGCGTCCCTTAATTCCAAAATCAATATTAGCCGGCACTAGTACTGATTCCATCTCATCCATATTTTTACTACCCTCTTCCATTTCAGCCTGTTCCTCATCTGTCATAAGGGCCTCCATCCAATTATTCAGATTTAATGAACCGGAAGCAATCTCTAATTCTCCAACAAGTGTTTCGTCAAGAAATACATAGTTCATATAATTTCCTATAAAACCACTTCCTGTTAACTGATCTCCGAAAATTCTACTATTGAAAGTTTGAATATGAATATCTCTTTCAGTAAGATATCCGGTGGTATTAAGAGCGGTCATTTCAATATCAAAAAATGACAATCTGTCCACACTACCATTTAAATGAACAGTATAAAGAAAATCAGGTACAACCGCTTCCCCGCGTTCTTCAGCATATACAGGAGGTGCTGAGGCAGGGGGCATCAATGCATCTACCTTGAGCTGACCTGACAACACATCTGCATCAATGGTAATTCTATCGCCATACATTGCAAATTCATACCATTGTTCTAAGGTCAGATTCCCCCTGATATCACTTCCATTGATAATTAAAGAAGTATTCTTTAAATCTAACAAATGCGGTTTTATATTCACCTGTGAATTCAGCTCAATAATTTCAAAATAGTCAAATAATATTCTACCGGCACTGATCCCAGCATCAATATCTACATTGAAAAAAGATGATTTTTCACTATATTGATCTACAATTTTTGCTGTCTCTGTATCATAGTCTGTTCCAAAAAGTTGCATCATTTCATCTATATTTAAAAGATGGGATCGGATCGTTATATCTCCATTCAGGGGTTGATTATTAGCAAACATTGCCAGAATATTCCCTAAATTACCTTCAAACAAGATATCACTGCTGCCAATTTCAATTCTCGAACTTCCAAGTGCAGTGCTTCTTTCATTAAATACGGCTCGAGCTGCAGGTATATTTACAGTAGGAAAATCACTCATCGCAACAACAACCGCTTGAAGGTCAATATCACCATTAAAAATCAATTTATCCCACTCCGCATATTCTACATTATCCCAGCTAAACTCAGCATTCAAAAGTGCCTGTACATGCCCTGATAGCCGATCTATTCCTTCTACAGGAAATACTCTAGAAAATTCATCAAGATTGATTGAACCATCAATATTTGACCTAATAAAAGGATTACTTATCGGGCTAGAGATAAAAAGACTACTGCGAAATGGGTTGTTCCCTAAATTGAAATTAAAGGCCGAAAGATCAATTAGTAAATCATCTAATGAACCCACTGGTTTGTTTACTGCAAGGTCAAACTGAATATCATTAATGGGCATATCCATTTCAGGGTAGCGGACAAATGCATCTGTGACATTGAGTTTTATATCCAAAGCAGGAAAAATCTCGTCTATTTGTGAAAACAACCCACTTATTTCAGTACTAAAGTCAAACCTTCCTCTAATTTCCATGTCCTCCAGTCCAGCCAATGCGGCTAATGGTAGTATGGAAAACAACTCCTCAAAAGCATTGCCCGGGGCGTCTAAATTAAAGTCCAAATCCATTCGGTCATCTTCCAGTAATTGCAACTTACCTTCAAAATTCAACAAAAGTTTATTGATTTCCAACTGATTATGAACAATTTCAAATGTGGATGTATTAAAATCTGCAAGTATATTCAACGCCCAATCAACAGGCAAAGCATACAGGTAGGATATCCCACCAAAGGACCAATATAATTCATTAATATTGGTTAGCGTCTCTATGGTAAAAACTTCTTCAGAGAAATTTCCGCTTCCCCTGTGGTTAATTTCGTAGATGGCGAGCTTGTTGGCACCCCCAAAATCCTCAAAGAAAATATTTCCATTTCTTATTTCATAAGACCTTAGGTCAAGAGCAAAATCAGTAGACTCTCCTTCGACCGAAGCAACTTCAGCATCCTCTACTTCTTTCAAAATATTAAAATTAGCACTCCCATTAGAAAGAATAATTACATTCAGATCCATACCTTCGACAATCAAATTTCTTATTTCAAAAGGACTGTGTCGTTTCCATAAAGAAGATAAATTTATAGTAATAGCTACATACTCTGCGCCAATTAGCGGTATCCCTTCAAATTCTTTTTTCCCTTTAATACCAAAGTCATCAATTCGTACATTGAGGTTGGGAAAACTCCTAATTAAAGAAAGGTTGACATCAGAGAATTCAACTTCTGCATCGATCTGCTTATTGATTTCAGTACGAATGGATTCTACAATTCTATCCTTAAAAACTACAGGTATAATAATCAGCAAAGCAACCAAAATAAGGATAAATGCAATTGCAATTTTAAAAACTTTTTTCAGCTTCATAAAGGGTTATTGTATTATAAGTTTTAACACGTTCTGAATACACTTATTTTAACATTAGAGTTCAACAATTATTATTCTTTACAATTTATTCACCACAACAATTCTTAAACTGAAATAAAATTATTAATCCTGTTTGTCTACTTTATTGAGTAAGTTCAACTCCTCTACGGTATCCCATTAGCATTTCTAAAGTAATATTTTTTGTTTTGGCAAAGCCTATTTTATTTAAAATCAATTTTGGTTGAAGCTTTTAGTCAAATTCAGCTCTACAAGCAATGAACAAATTACTATCCTAACTTCTATCCATTTTAGAAATTTTTGCGATATTTACCTTAGTGTTCAATGATTATTCACAAAACCATTACAATGACGCAACACTTCAAAAAAGTCAATAAAGAAGATCTGGACTACTTCAGCCTTAAACTTGGTAATCAAAATGTTAAATTGGATAAAGAATCGCTCACAGAATACGCATCTGATGAAACAGAAGACATATCTATTTCTCCGGAAGTGGTTTTGTTTCCTCAAAACACCAAACAGGTTTCAGACATTATGGCTTATTGCAATGAAAATATGATAGCTGTAACTCCAAGAGGAGCAGGAACTGGACTATCCGGAGGAGCTATCCCACTTTTTGGTGGTGTTAGTTTGTCTTTAAAAAAAATGGATCAGATTCTGGAAATAGACACCAAAAATTTTCAGGCGAGGACTCAGCCCGGCGTTATCACTGAAGTTTTGCAGAATAAGGTCAGTGAATTAGATTTATTTTACCCGGTGGATCCTGCAAGCAGAGGATCTTGTTTTATCGGTGGAAATGTAGCTGAGAATTCTGGTGGTCCTAGAGCGGTAAAATACGGAGTGATAAAAGATTATGTGCTCAATCTGAAAGTCGTGCTCGCGGATGGAAGCATTATTGAAACCGGAGCTAATGTGTTAAAAAATTCCACCGGCTATAATCTCACCCAACTGATGGTAGGCAGTGAAGGGACCTTAGGTATAGTAACAGAAATTGTACTTAAACTAATACCGCTTCCAAAATACGATAAATTATTGCTGGTGCCATTTTACCAACCCAGACAAGCAGCAGAGGCAGTCAACACCATCTTGAAGTCAGGTTTACAGCCCTCCGCTCTTGAATTCATGGATAGAGATGCCATTGAATTGGCCCTGAGATATTCAGATGAAAAGCCATTTGAGTTGGATAAAGAAATCCAGGCCCATCTTATTATCGAACTTGATGGCAACAAGGAAGAAGACCTCATGGAGGGTATAGAGCAGGTATTTCAACTATTGGAAGAGTACCAAACAGGTGAAATACTCTTTGCAGAAACTGCGGCAGAAAAGGAGAAACTCTGGAAAATTAGAAGAAGTATTGGAGAAGCAACAAAAAGACATTCAGTTTACAAGGAAGAAGATACAGTTGTTCCCAGGTACAAACTCCCGGATCTTTTGAGTGAGGTAAAGAGAATAGGAACGATTTATGGTTTTAAGTCAGTTTGTTACGGACATGCAGGAGATGGAAATCTACATATCAACATTCTCAAAGAAAACATGTCAGATCATCGCTGGAATAATGAATTACCAATTGCCATAAGGGAACTTTTTACTTTTGTAAAAAATTGCGGTGGAACCATCTCAGGTGAGCATGGTATCGGACTTGTTCAGAAACAGTATCTCGATATTGTTTTTTCAGAAAAAGAATTGGATTTAATGCGTCAAATAAAAAAGGTCTTTGACTCAAAAGGAATTCTCAACCCTGGTAAGATTTTTGATTGAAATCCGAAAGAAATTTTAATTATTATCGAAATTTGACAATTAAATCCGAAATATTCACAAAAATCATTCCTGAAAGGCAAAACTATCAGCTATAATTAAAATCCTCGAAATTTGTGGCTCTCAAAATGGGCTGCAATTCCTTCGGATACAAACTTCTGCGCTTCCCTTTTCTATAGACATTTTTGCATTTCGCAACGAAATATCATGAATAATCCGGGCTAAAAACTGCGTAATAAAACATTCTAAGTTGGTAGAAAACTTTCTATATATACCTAATTTTTAAACTGATAAATGGTAAAATTTTTCGCTAAAACAAATAAAGACCTGAAGCTAAAAGTCCAGATAACCTCAATTTTCCTCAAAAAAAGAAAAGCTTAGTTTTGAATATTTCCTCGTCTCTGAAAAATTTGGATGTACATTAAGATCCAGATGAGTAGGGTGCTCAATAACAAGTAGTCCACCGTCTTTAAGTAAAGAGTTGTCAAAAATCAAAGTGGGTAATTTCTTTATCCAAGGCAGCGAAAAGGGAGGATCTGCGAAAATGTAATCAAAAGATTTTTTTGCTTTTTTTATGTAGGCTGCAACATCGGCATTTACAACTTTAATTTCCTCATGGATTCCCCATTCCTCAGCAGTTTTTTGAATAAAAGAACAACATGCCCGGTGCTTATCTACAGCAATTACAGACTGCGCACCCCTGCTGATCAGCTCAAGGCTATGACCTCCTGAACCGGCAAATAAATCCAGCGCCTCAATATCATTAAAATCTATCCTGTTCTGTAATAAATTAAAAAGGGATTCCCTCGCAAAGTCAGTAGTTGGTCGAGTTGGCCAACCTGATACAGGTGGATTGAACTTTCTTCCACGGTATTTACCACTTATAACTCTCAAGAACTGGGGTTTATTCGTTTTCTACCAAAATGCTAAAGGTATGAAAAGGTGGAAAATTCTCATTCTCGGATTTTATCTCACCTCCTCCTGTGCCAAAATTCAAATCCCTAATATATGATTTCAACAATTGAAAAAGCTTGCTTTCTTCAGTTATCAGACCATTCAGGTAAAAAGGAATTTCCTGGTCTTTTGAATAAACCTCATTTTTCACCCATAACAGATAATACAATACATCTGCCGGAACTTCATAGTCAAAACTATTGGCCAACATAAGCTCATCATCCTTGTAAGCAATAACGAAAAATCTCTTTTCAAGAAAAAAGCAAACTACTTTTGACCAGATTGATACCAACTTATTTTCAGAGCAGTTCCTGTGAAGTAGGTTAATAAGGTGCCTAATTTTTATATCAGGTCTGATTTGAGAAAAGAAATTCCAGTTAGCAGCTGTCTCTGAAAAAATCAGCTTAAAGCGCTGTGCCGGGTGATAATCACTTAAAACAACTTCTCTCAAAGCTTTTCCGGGTAGTTGATCAAGCCACTGCCTATCATCCTCAGCTTCATTTTTTGCAAGAATCATTGGAAGCAGAGTAAAATCAGAAGAGGTAGAGATTAACTGTAATTTTTCCGGTTGGTACTTGTCGAGAAAAGAAAGCATTTCTGATGGTGAAGAAGGGCTAACTTCTTTATAAAAATGCAACTTTTTATTTTTACTTTCCAAATCAAGTACAGCAGTAAGACTTTTTCCTGATGGAAACAATAAAACTAAAGCTTGAAAGTCCGTTACTTTCAACACGGAATCAGTATTGATTTCTGAGATTGACATAAAGAGAATTAATTTCTATTCCCAGTTACCTGACAAATTGGGAGAATTCATATCACCAAAGCGAAGCACTCCTTCAGGATTATATCTATAGTCGTATTTGCGATAGCTTGGGTCAGCATAAGGTCCCATAAATTCTTTCCATTTTACACCGACTTCAACGACTGCAGATAATGTCTGCTGATGGGTAATGGTATCAGCCCTCACATAAAATTTCTTATCATCAGTAAAAGGAACAAAAGGTAATCTGTCTAAATTCATACCCATTGCTCTCACTGAATCCAGTGCACTTATACGGGTAGTATCTCTGATAACGACATCACTAGTTGGATCATCTGGATCACCAAGTAAGACTATGCGATTAAAGCTATCTGTTTTCAAGACGTGAATCAAGGAATCAAAATTATCGGCAAATACGCCGCGAATATCTCTAAACATCTGCTGAGCCTGACGGATTTCTCTTAGTTGTTCAACAACTACAGAAGACCTTCTTTCCTTTTCGCTTTGAAATTCAATTGGCTCTTGAATTGAGACAATAAGAAAGTAAACTAAAGCCACAATAATCAATGCTAAAACAATATTCAGAATTAGTTTCATACAATTGGTATTTCAGATTTCTACATTTTTAAACACACTTACCCAAGTTCAAATTGCTTGATCAAAAGATAAAATCTTTGGAAAAAACAACCTCAAAACAGTTCAAAGATATATCATAATTTATAAATCCTCTGCTGCCATGTTGCAATATTAGGACATATTTTTGAAAAGAACTAAACCTCTGCTTTAAAAAATCATAAAATATGTCAATTTTTGCAGTTGCTTTAGATTGACTTTAAATAAAATATTACTTCAGTGAAAGAGAAAAAATCTTCCAAATCACCAATTATACTAGCCATTGAGAGCTCGTGTGATGACACTTCCTGCGCTATATCTGTTAATGGAGTTGTCCGTGCAAATATCGTCGCCAATCAAACCGTCCATAAAAATTATGGAGGTGTTGTACCTGAATTGGCATCACGAGCACATTTGAGTCACATTATTCCTGTAGTGGATGCTGCAATAAAAGAGGCAGGGATCAAGATCTCAGACTTGAATGCCATTGCATTTACTCAGGGACCTGGACTTTTGGGTTCTCTAATTGTCGGCAACCAATTCGCAAAAGGGCTTGCTGTAGCACTTGATCTACCCTTGATTGCTATCAATCACATGGAAGCACATATACTCGCACATTTCATTGATGCACCAATCCCATCTTTTCCCTTTCTCAATCTTACGGTAAGCGGAGGACACACTGAATTGGTGATAATGCATGATTACTTTCAACAAGATTTAATTGGTCAGACCCTTGATGATGCCGCCGGAGAAGCTTTTGATAAATGTGGTAAAATGCTTGGACTACCCTACCCTTCAGGACCTGAAATTGACAAACTAGCCAAAGCGGGAGAGATCAAATTCAATTTCCCAACAGCCAGGGTGGGTGAATTTGAATTTTCATTCAGCGGACTAAAAACCTCTGTAATGTATTTCCTTAAAAGGAACTTAGAGAAAGATCCAGATTTTATTCACAAAGAAATAAATAATATTGCAGCATCAGTCCAAGATGCAATAGTCAAAACACTCGTTAACAAAACGCTCAAAGCAGCCAAAAGGCATCAATTGAAGCAAATTGCTGTTTCGGGTGGAGTGTCAGTTAATTCTGAGCTTCGAAATCAAATGATTAATGCCTGTGGAGATATAGGTGCTGAGCTCTTTCTTGCTGCACCAAAATACTGTACGGATAATGCCGCAATGATTGCAATGGCAGCGCACTTTAAATATTTAAAATCAGACTTTTGCTCCTTAAAAACTTCTGCTGAGCCACGACTTAGTCGACAGTTTTAATTAACCAATATTGGTTCGTGCAAGAATATCCTTTTTTAAAGTCTGAAATTCCTCCTCGGTAATTATTCCCTTTTCTTTTAAATCTGCTACTTCATTTAGTCGCTTTAAAACTATATCTGTTTCCGCAAAATGCTCTGTTGTGGAGGTAGTATTTATACCCGTTTTAGGATTGCTAATAACCTCTTTCTCCTCTGACTTATTCTCCTGTTCGTTTTGAACTTTACGTGCCATTTCCTTACCTTTTTCAAATAGCTCGTCATACATTTTTTTAATCCTGCTAGTATCCAAATCCAGGAATGTTCCTCCAGTCTCAAAGTGTGATTTGAATGCTTCACCAATAGCATAGGTCGACGCTCCGGATAAAACTGACATGGTTACCCCGCCAATTACAGACCCCAAACCAGGAATGAATTTAATTGCAGCATTCGCTCCAAGCCGACTCAAACCAGCACCTGTCAGAGCGCTTACAACAGCCTTTCCGTCTTTTTCCTTAAAATCAACATCATATAGCCTACACATCTGCCTGACCATATCCAACTGGATGGCACCTACAGCAAAGAAGTCAGCAATAGGAACAGGAATTAAGCCCGCACCCATAGACCAAATCATATGGTTTTTAATAATTACATCAGCATTTTTTAATCTTTCATTATTTTGTTCAGGCCTTTCCATCGTTTTATTTGTTTTCTACAAAGTTAACTTAATTTTTGAAATGCAATTAAAGGGACTGAATTACAAATTAATAGTAACAAATTTAAAGGGATTTTTCGTACTTTTGCCATTTACTCAATCCCCATTCCCAATACATTTTGTATTTTCGCAAATTATCATTTTTAAAAAAAACAGTAATTGACCTTAATAAAATCAATCTCGGGAATAAGGGGTACCATAGGGGGTGAGTCAGGCCAAAACCTCACTCCACCGGATATTGTAGGATTCATTTCAGCCTACGCATCCCTTTTAAAACGAAGCAATAGCAAACCTTTAGTAGTCATCGGTAGAGACGGCAGAGTATCAGGTCAGGCACTCACCGCTATGGTAGCCTCCACGCTTGCCTTTTGTGGAATAGATGTCATTGACTGTGGACTGAGCACTACTCCCTCTGTGGAGATGGCAGTGATAAAAAAAGGAGCTAACGGAGGAATCATCTGTACCGCAAGCCATAATCCGAAACAATGGAATGCACTTAAATTCCTAGATGAAAAAGGAGAATTCATCTCCGCTGAATTGGGGACAAGATTGGTGCAAATTGCAGAAAATGCACAGTTCGAATATGCCGTAATTGAGGACTTTGGAGAAATCACGGATTATCCGGATAGTATAGCGGATCACATTTCAGCTATTCTAGAAATGGAAACGGTAGATCCAGACCTGATCAGATCGAAAAACTGGACCGTAGTTGTAGATGGTATAAATTCCACCGGCTCTATTGCCATCCCTGCTCTAATGGCTCGACTAGGGCTTGAGTGTATTACCATAAATGGGGATGATTTCGGAAACTTTGCCCATGACCCGGAACCACTGCCAAAGCATCTCCATGAACTGAGCAAAAAAGTAGTTGCTTCATCGGCTGTACTAGGCATAGCTGTTGATCCTGACGTAGATCGACTTGTTTTTATTTCAGAAAATGGTCAGGCATTTGGCGAAGAATACACCTTGGTGGCAATAGCAGATTATTACCTTCAAAAATACGGATCGGGAACTACTGTTTCGAATCTCTCTTCCTCATTGGCACTCCAAGATTTAACAAAAAAAACCGGAGGCAACCACTACTATGCAGAAGTAGGGGAAAAACACGTAGTTAACGAAATGAAGAAGAGGGATGCGCTTATCGGCGGTGAAGGTAATGGTGGAGTTATTTTTCCTGATTTGCATTACGGAAGGGATGCAGTAGCCGGTGTAGCTGTTTTTCTGACTTTTTTAGCGAAAAAAAATATGCTTCCCTCTGAGCTGAGAAATACTTATCCTGTTTACCACATGGGTAAGGACAAGATCAATCTCCCTGATCGATCAATTACTCCCGGGATACTCGAATTTTTGAAAAAAGAATTTCCGGAAAATGAAAAAGACGAAAGGGACGGATTGAAAATTTATTTCGATCAATCCTGGATACATATCAGAAGCTCGAACACAGAGCCTGTACTAAGAATATATACCGAAGCCAAAACGGTGCAGGATGCGCGCAAACTGTCCGAAATGGCTTCAGAAAAAATTACTGAATTTTTAAAAACCATTAACCGATGAAAGTATATTTTGACAACGCAGCAACCACTCCATTAGATAAAAGAGTATGGGAAGTAATGTCAGAACAACTCAAGATGCTTTACGGCAACCCCTCCTCTATTCATCATCTGGGTAGGACAAGTAGAAGCGAAATAGAAAAAGCAAGGAAATCCGTCGCAGAAAGTATAGGTGCAGGAACTGGAGAAATCTTTTTTACCTCGGGAGGAACGGAGTCCAACAATACGGCTCTCTGCTGCGCTGTTAGAGACCTTGCAGTTACGCGGATCATCACGAGTCCGATTGAGCACCATTGCGTGTTGCACACTGCAGAAAAACTCGCAATACGCAATAAAATTGAACTGGAACTGGTCAAGGTTAATCCACTTGGGGAGATTGATCTGGGCCATTTGGAAGAGCTTTTAAAAAATAGCGAAGAAAAAACACTGGTCTCCATAATGCATGCCAATAATGAAATTGGTACTATGGCTGACATTAAAACTATAGGGGACTTGTGCAAGGAGTACAATGCCCTTTTTCATACAGACAGCATTCAGACAATAGGTCACTTCCCAATTGACGTAAATGAGGTCAATGTACATTTTCTCAGCGGCTCAGCTCATAAGTTTCACGGCCCCAAAGGAGTTGGTTTTCTCTACATCAATGCGGATCACCTCATCAAGCCTTTCATCAGTGGTGGTGGACAGGAGAGAAATGTAAGAGGTGGAACAGAAAACCTTCACGGAATTATAGGACAAGCTAAAGCACTTCAATTAGCCATTGAGGAAATGGAAGAGAGAAAACAGAAAATAACTGAAGTAAGGAACTATCTTAAGCAACAATTACTGAAAAAAGTGCCGGGAGTCTGTTTTCATGGCATTCAGGAGGGGGAATTCCTGTACACCGTACTATCGGTTTCATTTCCTCCGGGTCCTAAAACTGAACTTTTATTGCTGGCTTTGGACATAGAGGGTATTTGTGCCTCGGGTGGTTCAGCATGTAGCTCAGGCTCAGATAAAGGGTCTCACGTGATTCAGTGTGTAGGAGATAAAGAAGGAAGAAAAACCATTCGATTCTCTTTTTCCCATTACAACACCAAAGATGAGGTGGACTACACCGTGGAAAAATTAGCTGCCATGTTTGAAAATGTCCCTCACACTGTATAAATTTTAATCATTAATCCTATTTTTATGCACAACAAAATCAATCCGATCACTCTCATATTGATCCTTTTTTTCTGTTTTTCAAATGGAAAAATTAAGGCTCAATTCAGTGGTGATGAGATGCCTATAATCTCCACGGATCTTTTCATCAGTAATGTGACCATGAAGTCACATCCGGGTGCTGATTATGAAAAAACCAATCTGCTTATCCAAAATGGCATCATTAACCAAATTGGATCTGAGATTAAAGCACCAGCTTCGGCAAAAACAATAGATGGAGAGGGACTTCACCTCTACTCTGCTTTTATCAACCCACTCAGCCATGAAGGTTTGAAAGACGAAGAAGATGATGTGCGCAGAAGTGCCTGGAGAGGAGCACCTGGAACCACTCCGCTTTCTCATGCAGGAATTAATCCGCAAAATTCCATCATCGACGAATTTGATCTTAATTCCAGGGGAGTTGAAAGTCTGCATAAGCAGGGTTTTGGACTTATTCATTTGGTTCCCAGAGGTTTTGTGATGACAGGAAAAGGTACCTTTTTTTTAATAAAAGAAAAAGAGGACGACAATAGCCATGTCCTTGTAAGTGAAACGGGGCTATTTGCACAGTGGAGGAATATGGCAAGGGTGTATCCCGCTACACCACTGGCAACTATGGCGGTCTGGAGGGATTTAATCAACAACACACGCCTTCAACTTGAATACAGCGAAAGTATTAAACAATCCCCTGAAGGAAAGGCTCGTCTGAATGTCAACAATCAGACTCTAGCACTTTTCCCTGTAGTAAAAAAAGAACAAGTCATTTATTTTAATGTGCCTGAAAACAGGCAAATACTGAGAGCTGTCAGGTTGGCTGAAGAACTGGATTTAGACATCATCCTCACTAATGTGAGCCAATTAGATGCCTCCATTCTCAGCACCCTACCTGAAAACATTCAATTTTTCCCTGATCTGAGCTGGCCTGAACACCCTCATGAAGAAAAAACCGAAAAATCGGAAAAAGTTGAGGAAAAAGAAAGGCCAAACAGAAGGAAAAGAAGGACGGCTGAAAAACAAGAAAAGCCTGAGGAGGACAAATCAGTTCCTGTAGGTATGACTGAGGAGGAACACAAAAAGCTGTTAGAAAGCCGCACAAAAGAATACGAAAGGAGAATGAATCTAGCTGCAGAATTAAAAAACAGAAATGCATTATTGGGATTTTCAATGTTAGATACCAAGACAGCTGATTTGCTGAAAAATTGTAGAACTTTACTGGAATTTGGATTTACTGCTGATGAAATATTGGCTGCACTAACCACTGATGTGGCAACACATTTCGGGATAGATGCAATTACTGGTACCGTGAATGAAGGAAAGCAAGCACATCTTGTGCTTTTTGATAAGTCATTTACAGAAGACAAAGCAACAGTTCAATACATGATTATTGACGGAAAATTATTTAGCTATAAAAAGGATGAAAAATGAAAATGACCTATATAAAGATAAATTTAATTCTGCTTTTATTAATTGCGGTTAGTTCACTAAGCTGGTCTCAGATGGAAACGCCGGTGGGTAGTATATTGCTAAAAGGGGGTAACCTCATCACGGTCAGTGGAGAAGACTTGTATGAAACGGACCTTTTGATAATCGATGGAATAATCACCGATATAGGTGAAGGATTAAGTGCACCGGAAGGCGTAGAAATCAAAGATGTTAGCGGTAAATATCTGATGCCGGGAATCGTGGATGCGCACTCACATGTGGGCTTAGACGCAGTAAATGAAATGACCAATCCCATTACCGCCGAAGTGCGAATAGCAGATGTAATCAATCCCTACGATATTGCTTTTTATCATGCCCTTGCCGGGGGAGTGACGGTCTCACATGCTATGCACGGAAGTGCCAATGTGATCGGTGGACAAAATCAAACCATCAAACATCGCTACGGTCATCATCATCCTGATGCCTTAATTATGGATGGGGCAGCCCGGACGATTAAGTTTGCTTTGGGTGAAAATCCCATTCGCGTCCATGGTGAAGGTTTTACCACCATTCCCAATACCCGTATGGGAGTGGAAAAAGTCATCCGAAATGCTTTTGATGAGGCACTAGAATACCGAAAGCATTGGGAAAAATTCAGAGCAGTGGTCGATGCAGGTGAATCTGCCTTGCCTCCTCAATACAGTGAAAGACATGAAGCTATTCTAGGTGTACTTGATGGTAAAATACTAATTCACTGCCATTCTTACCGCTCTGATGAAATCTACATGCTAATGAATGTAGCAAGGGATTACGATATTGATCAATTGATTTTTCAGCACGTAAACGAAGGCTTTAAAGTTGCACCGGAATTAGCAGAGTTTGGAGCGATGGCATCTGTTTTTTCAGATTGGTGGTCCTTTAAATTTGAAGTGTATTATTCCACTGCCTACAATACGACAATACTATCCCAAAACGGAGTGATTACCTCAGTGAATTCCGATTCTAGAGAATTGATCCGCCACTTGTATCTAGAGGCAGCTAAAGCTCAGCGATACGGGCAGCTTGACGATAATGAGACCCTACGTTTAATCACACTGAACCCTGCCATTCAATTGGGCATAGAGGACAGAGTCGGATCATTGGAAGTTGGAAAAGATGGAGATGTTGCCATTTTTAACGCACATCCCCTTTCAATTTATACGATTCCGGAATATACTTTTATCGACGGTGTAAAATATTTTGACCGCTACGAGGATCCTGATGACATGAGAATGGTCATTGACATTGAGGAGGACCTCAATCATTTTATGGAACTTAAATCCGGTCGTGGTGATCACGATTGTCTGCACTAAAATAAGAAAAAATGAGAAATAAAATTTACTTCATTACCAGCAGCCTAATCCTCTGTTACTTAACTATTTTCGCTCAGATAATTGAACGCCCGGTTTACGGTTGTTTTTTATTACAGGGAGGAACTGTCCATACCATCACCAATGGGAGCATGGAAGGAGATGTTCTCATCAATGAAGGTAGAATTACAGCAATTGGTAAGGACCTGAATTTACCCAATAATTGTGAACTAATAGACGCATCGGAAAAAGAAATTTACCCCGGATTTATTGATGCCGGGACTAAATTGGGATTGAGCGAAATTAGTTCTATCAGTCTGACTAGAGACTTCAATGAGCATGGAAATCTCACCCCTCACATGCAGGCATTGACTGCGATTAACCCCAATGGAGTTCCCATTGCAGTCACAAGAGTAGAAGGAATTACCACTGTACTCGCTGCTCCTTCAGGGGGACTATTACCGGGTACTGCTGCTGTTATTGATCTTTTCGGATACAATCCAGATCAGATGTATGCCGGAGCAAAAGCAATGATTCTAGAGTTTCCTGCATCAGGAAAAAGGGGACGCTGGGACAGAAGAACTGCTGAAAAAATAGAAGAGGATTTCGAGCAAGCTATGGAAAGATTAAATAATTTCTGGAAGGAAGCAGTTCGATATAAAACACTGAGTAACTTAGAAACGAACGAAATCAGAACAATTGTTCAATACGAATCCTTTTTGCCGGTTTTATCTCAGGAAATGCCACTTTTTATAGAAGTCAACAGAGCACAGGATATTGTCAATGCTATTGAGTGGGCAAAAGACAAAGAGGTAAAAGTCGTTTTGACAGGAGTGGCAGAAGGCTGGAGGCTCACAAAAGAAATTCTGGAATCCGGATTTCCTGTAATTACAGGTCCTGTTTTACAAACTCCATCAAGAGCGTATGACAAATACGACAGACCTTATGCCAATGCCGGAGCCATGCACAATGCAGGTATAAGAGTTGCTATTCGCACCAATGAAACGGAAAACGTCAGAAACCTACCCTTCAATGCCGGATATGCAGCAGCTTATGGAATGGGGCGAGAAGAAGCACTCCGAGCTGTGACTATCGTTCCAGCGAAAATACTGGGACTGGATGATCAAATGGGTTCTTTAGAGGTTGGAAAAAAAGCTAATCTTTTTATCTCTAATGGCGATCCCTTTGAGCCCCGAACTCAGATAGAACAGGTGTTCATCCGCGGATGGAAGATCCCCATGGAAAGTCGACATACACAGTTGTACGATCAATTTCTTGAAAGGACACCGGGTGCTCAGATGAATGATTAAATGATTTTTTAAAAAATAGTACAGCATGCAGGACGAATTATACATGCGGAGATGTATTGATCTTGCACAAAAAGGCAGAGGAAAAACAGGACTAAACCCGCTGGTAGGCGCATTGCTTGTGCACAATAACCGCATTATCGGTGAGGGGTGGCACAAAGGATATGGCCAAGCCCATGCTGAACCCAATGCCCTTTCTTCTGTCTCAAAAAAAGACAGGTCTTTAATTAGTAAATCTACGCTATATGTAAGCCTTGAGCCTTGTTCTCATTTCGGAAAAACGCCTCCATGCACTGAGCTTATTATACAGCATCAAATTCCAAGGGTGGTTATTGGTTCTGTCGATCCCAATCCCATAGTTAATGGTAGGGGAATTGCCAAACTAAAGGAGGCAGGAGTTGCAGTCACTTCAGGCGTACTTTCTACCGACACTAATAACCTAATCAAGGTATTCAAAACCAATCAGTTATTAAAAAGACCTTACATCACCATTAAATTTGCGAAATCATGTGATGGTTTTATTGGTAAAAAAGAGGCAGCAGTCAGAATATCGGATCCCATTACAGACTTTTTTACACATCGACTGAGAACTGAAGTAAGTGGAATTGCAGTCGGCAGAAATACAGCAGACATCGACTCACCTCAGCTCACTTCCAGAAAATATCCGGGAAAAAATCCGATGAGATTGATATTTTGCTCAACTAAGCTACCACTGCCAAATGATAAAACATTTGATTACAGCGCACCAACAATAGTTGTAGCCCCAAAAGACGCTACCCCCTACCCTTTTAATAAAAATATCACTATTTTAGCCCCTGAGGAGACATTAAAAAAAACAATAGAAAAAATATATAGGGAGCTAAGGGTTGATCACCTACTTATTGAAGGAGGTAGTCAACTGATCAATAGCTTTTTACAAGAAGGTCTCTGGGATGAGATAATAGTAATTGAATCATCCATAAAGCTACATAGTGGCATTACGGCGCCGGATCTAGGCCATTTTAAACCTGCTTTTTCTTTTTCGTTGAAAAAAGATAAGGTTTGGGTTTACCAAAGAGATAAATGGTAATGATAGAACTTTGAAATGATTATAAGATAAAATTTAATTCTCCAAAGAGCTTGACTTGCCGGGATTCACAAAATACTTAATCTGAAATATGCCAAAACTATCTGTTGCTATAATCACCCTAAACGAAGAAAAGAACCTTGCACGCTGTCTTGGGAGTGTAGCAGAAATTGCTGATGAAATCATTGTTGTGGATTCCGGGTCAAAAGATAAGACATTGGAAATAGCTAAAGATTTTGGTGCTAAGACCTTTTTTAACCAATGGCCCGGCCATGTAGCACAAAAAAACATAGCCCTTGAAAAATGTACCGGAGAATGGATACTATCCCTTGATGCAGATGAATGCTTGACCCCTGAATTGGCACAAAAAATTAAGCATATTAAACAGATTGAGCAGACCAGCGCAGCCAACGGTTATTACCTAAACCGAAAGTCTTACTATCTGGAAAAATGGATGGAGTATGCTTGGTATCCGGAATGGCGAGTAAGATTGGTAAAAAAGGGAACAGGCAAATGGGTTGGTACAGACCCCCATGACAATTTAAGAGTTATCGGAAAAACAGCTAAAATAAAAGGAGCTGACTTTTTGCATTACTCTTACAGAGACCTGAAACACCACATGGAGGTTACCATCAATTATGCGCGCATTGGAGCACAAGCCGACCTAAAAAAGGGAAAGCGTTTTAGTCCCTTTAAAATATTATTCTCCCCATGTGCAAGATTTTTCAAACTTTTTTTCATCAAACAAGCATGGATGGACGGATGGAGAGGCTGGATAGCTATTGTATCCTCGATGATGGCTGCATTTCTCAAACAGGCTTTTTTGTTTGAAGCACTTGTTAAAGGAAATAAATAACTCTCTAGTTACCCTTCCCCAATATCCCCGGTAAATAATCAAAAGCCAGAACTACCACAAAACCAACCACCATAGCCACAATAGCAGCTGTTGTTAAAGGATCGCCCATAGAATATTCCGAGGGCCATTTATTCACCTCTAATAATAACCTCCAATCAGATGAAAGCGGTATCGTCGCCTTATGTAAAGTTCCCGATGGATCCATATACAAAGCTCCATCACGCCAGGGCCAAATTTTACTTAATGAACCAACCATGAAACCGCAAAGCAATGCAAAAACGGTACTACGGTAATTTTTAATCAACCAGTTGACTAATCTCGCAAAAGATAAAAGACCAATAAGTGCTCCTATTGAAAAGGCAATTAAAATCAACATGGAATCCATATCACGCACCTCAATAAAAGAGCGAGCGGCACTTAATATGAGGGTGTACATCCCTAAAAGTAAAAGGATAAAGCTACCACTTATACCCGGAAGAATAAGGGCGCAAATAGCAATACCCCCAGATAATGCTACGAATAGAAGGGAATCAGAACCCTCAGCCGGCATGAGTTGAGTGATGTAGTATGCTATGACCGCCCCGGATAAAAGAAAAACAAATACTTTCCAATCTGCTTTTTCAATCCTTCTCATAATATACCATGCCGATGCCAGTATCAACCCAAAAAAGAAACCCCATACAACAGGTGGATGTGTCTCCAGAAATCGACTGATGATCAAAATACCGGCTATTAGCCCGCCCAACATTCCCAAAAGTAAAGGCAAAAGAAAGGGTCCGTTTACCCGCTCCCAGCAACTTTTAAAATCGAGGCGCATCAAACTCTTAACAAAGCCCATATCAACCGATTTAATCGAATGGATCAACTGCTCATAAATACCGGTAATGAATGCTATAGTACCACCCGAGACACCGGGTATGACCTCAGCTACCCCGATGGCCATTCCTTTCAAAAAGTGTAAAAAAGATTTCAAAATATGAGTTTTTATTGTGCAAAGCTAATGGAAAAAATATTATCCTCTGAATACAGACAAGAGTATGTTTTTATGGCTGTGATATAAAATTTTGTGGCTTCTAATTTTGCTAGTACTGAAAGCGTACAGGCTTTATAAAACCCTTTCTCGTCTCGCCAATAAAGATCAGACGAGACCTAGCCCACTTATCTCTTGGAGCTCTAGGGAAGATGAATCAGAACACATAACCCCTAACTAAAAATATGAGAGTTTTTAAAGCACCTTTCAGGTGCTTGACGACCTTACAGGTTTTTAGAGTGGTTGGGAGGGTTAAAACTTCTTCGTTAAATATGTATAAGATAGCCAGGCGGGAAAGCTTAACCTGCAGGGTTTCCAAAACCCTGTAGGTTTGCAGCTTAGCCGAAACAAGGTTTTATTTCCTAAAACTAAATATTTCGATATATCTCAAAATTTTATGATTTTTCAACCGATAATTTAATTCAAATAAAAAAATTAACTTTCACATTAATATATATCAAAGCAGTTTTAATCTGAAACGGTAATAGAAGTTTAATTAAAAATCCACCTAGCTTTAATTGAAGGAGAGAATATTTCCGTAAATTAGACAAAAGACATATTTCAAGAACCCCAAAAATATTAGCGTCCATATCTCTAGCTGCAGTCTTTACTTTGTGGAGGATAAGGGAGCTCACGCAGTAGCGTGATAAACTTCTCCTCCCTTTTCCTCCTGACTATGTTCACAATTTTCAAAAAAAAAAAAAGACTCATACCTAGTCATAGGTTGAGTCTTTATTTTGTGGAGGATAAGGGAGTTCACGCAGTAGCGTGATAAACTTCTCCTCCCTTTTCCTCCTGACTATGTTCGCAATTTTCAAAAAAAAAAAAAGACTCATACCTAGTCATAGGTTGAGTCTTTATTTTGTGGAGGATAAGGGAGTTCACGCAGTAGCGTGATAAACTTCTCCTCCCTTTTCCTCCTGACTATGTTCGCAATTTTCAAAAAAAAAAAAAGACTCATACCTAGTCATAGGTTGAGTCTTTATTTTGTGGAGGATAAGGGAGTCGAACCCTTGACCTCTAGAATGCAAATCTAGCGCTCTAGCCAGCTGAGCTAATCCCCCA
>RECS01000022.1 GCA_007693915.1 Saprospirales bacterium
AATTCTATTGACATTTTTGCTTTTCGAAACGAAATCTCATGAATAATCCGGGCTACGATTTTAAATCATCCCAATAAAAAAAACCGCATCAGATTTATTTCCGATGCGGTTTAATTTTGTATTTGTAAAAAAGAATCTATTACGGTTTCTTGTATGGATTATTCAAATTAAAATCCCATTCCCATTCTTTGGAATGTTTCCAAGTCCATCTCCTGATAACCTGATTGGTCGAAATCAAAAACAGATTTATCAAAATCAGGATTAAAAGATTTTGCTTTTGTAACCATTTTTATGCCTTGAGTATTAATGGACATTTTCATGATAGTCCCCGGCATTACATTAGATTGCATTCCTTGTACCACTGATGAATTAGTTCTAATGTCTTCAGTAACATAAGTTTCCATGGACATACTAACCCCTCCTTCTGAAGATACTATAGTAACTTTATAACAGTCAAACCCTAGAATATTTTTTCTATCATTTTTATCTACAATAATTTGGACATTTTCCTCTTGTTCACTTATCTCAGAAAAAGAACCCATGTTAACTTTAAACCGCTGCCCCATCATATCCATAAAAGTAAAGATATTGTCATCCTTGATGTTTGTAAGTGTTCTGGTCAACATCATACCTCCCATCATGTCCATCACTGTCATTTCCTTTTCTGGGGTAAAATAAATGCTGGTGGTACTTCCCTTTAGCATATCCATCGCCATAGCAGCCTCCGGATTATTTGCGCTACCTTCCATTTCAGCTTCTATGATTTCCATTATTAGATGTCCGGAGGTATGATTTTGGGCCCATACAGAAACTGTAAACAATAACATGAAAGTTAAGCTACCTAAAAATTTAATTGAATGTTTTAAAATACTCATTTTTAATTATTTATATGATTTATGTTAAACTAATTTTGTAACCAATTGGTAAAGCCTGCGGTAAACTCATCATCATAATCTACAAGTTCATAATTAGCAGGATCGGGGAATGAGATTTCTTCCTTATTGATTTTCTCGGTTCTTCCTATTTTATACTTGAGATTCAAACCTTCTACTTGGACATTTGCCTCTATCCAAGCTGCATCTATTTCCATTATTTCAGTAGGCTGAATGTATTTTAAGTGTTTCATTAAATTCGGGCAAATATAACCAGATATAGTGTATTCTACACCATCAATAATAGAAAATCCCTCAGCAAAGTTGCATTTATAGCCCAAAAAATCTTTCTGCCTATCCTTTATTTCGACAATATCCCAATCAATACCTCTTTTATAAGTATCCTGTTTTTTTGTATTTTTCATTTTTAACCGACTCCCTAAGTATTCGATAAATCGGTACTCCCCTACTTTTCCTTCCTGATAAGTTTCAATCGACTTAAATTGTTGATCTCCAAGATTTAAATTATGTATGAGTTTATGTTTGCTGTCGGAGTAATAATAAACATAATTGGTGTTATTGAATAACTCCAGTAGAGGTAAATATTCTGTATGATTTGCCAATACATTATCCTCGTCCAGGCTTGCCGACACCTCAATATGAAACACCTCATAAATATTCTCCCCATTATCTGAACAAGAGGTAAATGCTATACCGAAGAGTATAAATGCAGATGAAATCAGAAAAAAAATAAATTTATAATTGGTAATAAAAATCATTAAGAGACAATCAAATTTTTCACTAATTTTACAAAAAATTAAATCAACTATGAAAAAACTGAATCTTTTCTTTTTTATTTCGATATCTCTTGCTTTACTGTTAATTTATGGATGTGGGGATTCCACTTGTCATGAATTTCCTTACGACCCAATAAGTGTTGAATATCCTGAATCGAAAATGGATGATGTAGTTGACGACTACCATGGTACTCAGGTAAAAGATCCTTTCAGATGGTTAGAGATGGACACAGCAACGGAGGTGAGGAATTGGATCAACCGTCAAAATGAGGTAACTTTTGATTATCTGGAGCAACTCCCCTATCGCGACCACATATCAAGCAGATTGACCGAGCTATTTAATTATCCAAGGTATTCAGCTCCCAGAAAAATTGGTGATTATTACCTATTTGCGAAAAATGACGGCCTTCAAAACCAGTCGGTTTATTACATCAAAAAAGGCTTAGATGGAGAAGCGGAAGTTTTTATTGATCCCAACGAAATGGATCCTGACGGTTTGATTTCCATAAATTTATTAGGTAGTTCACCTTGCAAACAATACATCGCTTATGGGAAACAGAGAGCTGGCTCTGATTGGGTAACCATTGGAGTTTATGAAGTAGAAAGTGGTGAAAAATTAGAAGATCGCCTGGAATGGGTTAAATTCAGTGGAGCATCCTGGGATGAAAATGGCTTTTACTACAGCCGCTACCCCGCTCCCGAACCGGGTATGGAACTTTTAGCCAATAATCAGTACCACTCAATATGGTATCACAGACTAGGTACGGATCAGTCTGAAGATATTCTGATTCATGAAGATAGAGATAGACCTTTCATGTATCACTTCACTTATCTCACTGATGATGAGGAGTACGTTATAATGCATGCTGCACCTGGTACAGATGGTTGGGCTACATACTATAAGAAGAATAATTTAGAAGATAGAGAATTTAATCTCCTATTTGATGGCTATGCTAACAAAAGCTATGTCATAGCTCATGACGATGGTCGTTTTTTGGTGTTGACGGATATTGATGCTGCCAACTACCGATTGATTTCCATAGATCCTAACAACAATGATCCTGCCGACTGGGTGGAAATTATTCCTGAACGGGAAAATTTACTACGCTCTGTTTCTACGGGCGGTGGTAAACTTTTTGCTTCTTATTTAGTAAATGCTCAAAGCCAGATCGAAATGATGAATTATGATGGCTCTGATATGATAGCAATTGACTTACCCGGCACCGGAAGTGCGGGTGGCTTTTCCGGTGGAAAAGATCAACAAATTCTATTTTATGGTTTTACTTCCTTTTTGTATCCTTCCACTATTTTCAGTTTTGATATTGAAACCGGTGTATCTGAAGAGTATTTTGAAAGTGGCTTGGATTTTGATCCTGAGCAATTTGTAGAAAAACAGATATTCTATGAAAGTAAAGACGGTACGCGCGTTCCCATGTTTATTGTCCATAAAAAAGGTATTGAATTGGATGGATCCAACCCTACTCTACTCTATGCTTATGGAGGTTTTAACATCAGCCTAACTCCTTCTTTTTCTGCATCAAATTTACTATTATTAGAAAATGGTGGCATTTATGCTCTTGCTAATATTCGTGGAGGTGGTGAATACGGCAAGGAATGGCACAGAGCCGGCATGCTGGAAAATAAACAAAATGTTTTTGATGACTTTATTGCAGCTGCTGAATACCTCATAGATGAAGGTTATACCAGTTCTGAGAAATTGGGAATTATCGGCGGATCTAATGGCGGACTACTTGTAGCAGCTTGCAAAGTCCAAAGACCGGATTTATTTTCAGTAGTTTTCCCCAGGGTTGGAGTTCTAGATATGTTAAGATACCATGTTTTTACAGTTGGAAAAGGGTGGATACCGGAATATGGCTCATCTGATGACCCTGACCAATTTGAATTCCTCTATGCTTATTCCCCGCTCCATAATCTCGAAAAAGGGGTTGAATATCCGGCAACTTTAATCATGACTGCAGATCACGATGATAGAGTTGTTCCGTCTCATTCATTCAAATACGCTGCAGAATTGCAAAGGGTTCAATCAGGGGATGCACCTGCATTGATTCGCATTGACACTGATGCGGGTCACGGTGCCGGAAAACCTATTTCAAAAATAATTGAGGAACAAACTGACATCTGGTCTTTTTTCTTTTTTAATACGCAGACAAAGCTTGATTAGTCAGAAAAAAATATTTTAAAGGGATTTGGGTGCAGCTTTTCCTCTATTTGAAAGGGTATTAGAACTATTGCATTAGGTGAATAGCTACTTTTAAAACAACCTCATGGCATGATGGGTACGAAAGTATTTCTCTATTTTATTAAATCATACTGTATTCATTTTTTTTGATTGAGGAATCCATTAAATGGATTGGAGACAGGTAAGGGAGCCTTCAAAATATATGGGACAGGCATTATTTTAAGAAGGTTTTTCTTATCCAGTTATTCAATTTCTACCTTTTCCTCGCAGTTTTCTATCCGGACAAGATCAGGAATAACAGGCTATCTTTAAAGAGGCTCTAAGAAAATTCATTATCCATCAATTCACCTCCAAAACCAAACCTTTCAAATAATGCCCCTCTGTATGGAATAGATCCACAGGATGATCAATTCCTGCACTTAGCGTTTTTAATATGTGAACTGATTTATTGGATTCTATACCGGCTGCGCGTATAGTATCCTCAAAAAGCTGTCTGCTTACCACCTGAGAACAAGAAAAGGTCAGAAGTAATCCTCCGCGATTAACTTTTTTTATACCAAGCATATTCAGCCTTTTGTAAGCCTGAACGGCATTATGACTTTTTTTTCTGCTTTTAGCAAATGCAGGTGGATCAAGAATGACTATATCGTAACTAACTTCACTTTTCTTTAAAAAATCCATGACATCTGCTGTGAATACTTGATTAGAAGCAGGATCAAAACCATTCATTTTGAGGTGTTGCTCACACAAATCACAGGCGTACGGGGAAACATCAACGCTATGAACCAAATCAGCACCACCTTTTAAAGCAGCAACCGAAAATCCACCACTGTAGCTAAAAGCATTCAGGATTTTTTTGCCTTTAGCAATTTTAGAAAGGTATTCGCGATTATCCCTTTGATCAAGGAAAAATCCTGTTTTCTGACCTTTTTCCGGATCCACCAGAAATTGCATGCCGTTCTCATTGACATAATGAACCTTAGCCAAACCCTGCTGATATCCAATATCCTCCGCGAGTTGTTCTCTTCTGTATGAATCGGGAAAGCTAAAAAATACTGACTGTGAAGTTGTATTTACTGCATTGATTGCTGACAAAATATCAGCTCTTTGAACAAACATTCCTAAACTGTGAAACTGCACCACAATAAGCTCACCATACTTATCAATTATTAGTCCTGGCAGACCGTCACCTTCTCCATTTATCCAACGAAAACAATTATTATCAGAGCTGATTACAAGACCCCCTGAAACTCTTCTATCAAGTGCTTGTAAAAGTTTTCCCATAAAAAAGTCAGCATTTATAAGTTTGTCCTCAAATGACAATATCCTTACGGCTATAGAAGAGGACTGATAATGCCCAATAGCCAAAAACTTACCGGAATGACTATAAATTCGCACAAGACTTCCATCTGAAAGTTCTGTATTGGATTTGTT
>RECS01000150.1 GCA_007693915.1 Saprospirales bacterium
TACTTGATAAATAGTGTAAGCATCTTGGGATTAAATTTATTTTGGACAGGTATGATAGCATATATTACTATTGTCATTTTTTATTTCAGTAAACCCTGATAGCTTAATTTGGAAATGTTGAATCTAAAAATTCACTCCCGCCTTTTAAGAGCCAAAATATTAACTATTTTTGCACCACAATGAAGCTAAAGAAAATAGAACTAAAGGGATTCAAAAGTTTTGGACAACCTGTTACCCTCCATTTCAGTGAAAGGGTAACAGGCGTAGTGGGTCCCAATGGTTCAGGGAAAAGCAATATTGTCGATGCCTTCCGGTGGGTGCTCGGTGAACAGCGGACTACTGGTCTGAGACTGGAGAAAATGGCTGATGTGCTATATAATGGATCCAAATCCAGAAAGCCCGCTAATTCATGCAGCGTTCACCTGATTTTTGAGAATGACAAGGGCGTCCTTCCTTCTGAATTTACTGAAGTTGAAATCTCGAGACATCTCTACCGAAGCGGCAACAGTGAATATCGTCTAAACGGTGTGGCTTGTCGATTAAAAGATATTGTCGGAATACTGGCAGATACCGGGATTGGTTCCAATTCCTATGCCATTATTGCATTGGACATGGTAGATGACATACTCCTCGACAAAGATCACGCAAGGCGTAGAATGTTTGAAGAAGCAGCAGGTATTGCAAAGTTTAAAAAGCGAAAAAAAGAAGTTGAAGGAAAATTAAAATTATCGGAGACAGACCTCGCTCGAGTGCAGGATCTCCTTTTCGAAATATCACAGAATCTAAAGCAGCTTGAAAAGCAGGCAAAAAAGGCAAGATCTTACAATAAATTACGTGAAAAATATAAGACTACTTCCATACTTTATGCACGCCTGCAAATGGCTGGTCTGAAAAATAGTACTCGAAAATTAAAGACAGATCTGCATGCTCAACAAGATCAACTTCTAGATATACAAAAGAACATCCACCAATTAGAGGCTGATATTCAAAAAGACAAACAGACCAATTTGCTCTCAGAAGAAAAGCTCAATAGTAGTCAAAGGGAGTTAGCGGATCATACTAACTTGTTACGCAAGTTGGAAAATGAACGAGACCTTTCCAATCAATCTTTGAAAAGTTTGGAGGAGAATCGCTACAAAAGGGATCAGCGACTTAAGGAATTGGAGGAGCTTTTGGAGAAAGTGGGTCAGCGAATAGACTACTTGAGCGAGAGATTAACATCGGAGCAGCAAGACCTGAAGACAAAAGCCGATGCTTTTGAAAAACTGAAAGAACAAAAAATTCAGGCTGATCAGAAAGCTGCAGAATTAGCTGATGTTCAAAAGCAAAATGAAGCGAAATTAAAGGAGTGGGAAGCCCAAAAAAATGACGTTGAAAAGAAGCTTTTGGTTCTTCACAATCAGTTGGAGAGTCTCGCCTCAGAAACATCTAGACTAAAAGAAGAGGGCAAGGATGAGGTAGAAAAACGAGAGGGGATTGAGCATGAATGGTTAATGTTGAATGACAAGCTTAAGGTCATTACTCAGAAGATTGAGAGCCTGAAGTCACAGGAAGACGAGCGAAAGGCTCATGTAAGTGAGCTGAGGAAGGAACTTGATTCTGTTGAAACGGAATTAAAAGCCTCGGAGAGAAAATTAGATTCTTCAAAAAATGAGCGCGCACTGCTCAAATCCATGTTGGAAAAAATGGAGGGTTATCCCGAATCCATAAAGTTTTTGAGTAAGCAAAAAGATTGGTCTCGGGAAGCCATGTTACTTTCGGATTTGATTTATTGCAAAGAAGAGTTCAGACCGGCCATTGAGGCCGTACTAGAGCCCTGGTTGGATCACTATGTGGTGCCGAATCGCTTTACAGCAGGTCAGGGAATGACTTTGCTTAAAGAGAATCAGAAGGGTAAAGCTCAATTCCTTTTGATGGATGCATTTATAGATACAAAGCAGTCTGAAAGGAACTATCCCAATACACTCAAGGCAACTGATTTGATTGAAGTAGATGAGCATTTTCGCCCGTTATTTTATAATCTCCTTCAGAACGTTTTTATTTACACCGGGGAAAATATGCCTGCCGAATTACCGACCAAGGACATGATCATGGTTGCCAAAGATGGTAGTTTTATTCATAGACCATTTTCTTCATCGGGAGGTAGTGGAGATTTATTTAGTGGTAAGCGAATTGGCAGAAAAAAAGCACTCGAACTGCTCGATAAACAGATCGAAAAACTCAATACTCAAACTGAGAAAGGCTTACGCAGTTTAAGGACATTGAAAGTAAAAATATCCCAACAAGATCATGATGGACATATTGTAGCTATCCAACAGCAGGAAAAAGAAGCCTCCTCAATTAAAGCGTCTCTGGCAGCATTGGAGGCAAGCAGAAGTTCTGCTGAAAGCCTTATGCTAAGAAGAGAAAACAGATTGGCGGAACTGAACAATACTGGTGAGAAGTTGAACAACGAACTAAAAGGGCTCAAAAAAGAGGAGCAAAGACTGAATCAGGGATTGAACGACTGGGCTCAGAAAATAGGAGATGAGTCCTCAGGACTTCAGGAGGCGCTTGAGGTCAAAGGCAGGATGTCAGAAGCATTTAACCAGGCACATATCGAGTGGATACAGCAGCAGAACAAAGTCCAAAGTATCGAAAAAGAAGCTGATTTTCAAAAGAGTAGAAAAGGGGAGTATGAACTGGAAAACAGGAAACTCAATCAGCAAAATAAGGACGATAGTCAAAAGGAAAAAGAAATCAGCACCCGGCTGGATCAATTAGGTGATGAGATAGATCAAGCCAGAAAGTTAAAAAAAGAGCTGGAGGGAGGTCTCAATGAAACTGAACAGGAGTATTTCGCTTTTAGAAATGCCATTTTTGAAAAAGAGAAGCAGCTATCCAAAAACAATCAACAACTTCGGGAATTACAGGCTGTAATTGAGCAATTAAAAGCTAAGAATCAAGAATCAGATTGGCAGTTAAGGGCCATTACTGAGAGATTGGAAGTAGAATTCAATGTAAAAATTGATCCCTCTGCAGAGCTTCAATTAACTGAGGAAGAAAGTGTAGAAAATGTAGATAATGTTCGCCAGCGGCAGGAAAAACTCAAAAGCAGACTAGCAGGCTTTGGTGATGTTAATCCACTAGCATTGGAAGCATTCGAGGAAATGAAAGAGCGTTTTGATGACATTACAGCTCAGAAGAAAGACATAGAAGATGCCAGAGATTCACTGCTCGAAACCATTCAGGAAATTGAAACGACTGCAAGGGAACGTTTTATTGAAGCTTTTGAAAAGGTCAGGTTCAATTTTATTGCTGTTTTCAGGAGCTTGTTTACTGAGGATGATAATTGTGATTTGATGTTGACGGATCCTGAAAATCCGTTGGAGTCGGATGTAGAGATCATAGCAAAGCCAAAAGGAAAGCGACCGCAGTCTGTTACTCAGCTCTCAGGTGGGGAAAAAACCCTGACAGCTACGGCATTGCTTTTTGCGCTTTATTTGTTGAAGCCGGCACCATTTTGTATTTTTGATGAAGTAGATGCTCCACTTGATGATGCTAATATTCAGAAATTCAATCGCATTATCAGGGATTTTTCAAAGGATTCACAGTTTATTATTGTCACACACAATAAGCAAACCATGAGTAAACTGGACGTAATTTATGGAGTATACATGGAGGAAACCGGCGTTTCCGGGGTAAGTGCAGTGGATTTTCGCGCACTTAAAAATGAAGATTTTTTAACTGAAGTAAGGGAAAACGCATAAAGAATGAAATACGACCAAAGAGGTGTATCCGCCTCAAAATCAGAAGTACACAAAGCCATTAAAGGACTAGATAAAGGACTTTTTCCCAATGCCTTTTGTAAGGTTCTGCCCGATTTGGTAGCAGGAGATGAAAACTGGTGCAATCTCATGCATGCAGATACGGCAGGTACCAAAGCAGGTCTGGCCTATTTGTATTGGAGAGAAACCGGTGATTTGTCTGTTTGGCGAGGAATTGCCAGAGATGCCATTGTGATGAATCTGGATGATATGGCTTGCGTTGGCTGCTATGATAACATCCTTTTGTCTTCTACCATTGGCAGGAATAAAAACCTGATCACAGGAGAGGTTATTGCCGAGATTATCAATGAAGCCGCTCAGTTTGCCACCTCTTTGAAAGAATATGGTATTAATATTACTCTGGCGGGTGGTGAGACTGCGGATGTCGGCGATATTGTCAGAACCATCGATGTAGGATATACTGCTTTTGCACGGATGAAAAGAGAAAACCTGATTACCAATGAATTTAGGGAAGGGATGGATATTGTTGGATTGGCTTCTTACGGAAAAACTGTTTATGAAAAAGAATACAACTCAGGTATCGGATCCAATGGGTTGACTTCAGCTCGTCACGACTTATTGAATAAACACTACGATTCCACTTATCCGGAATCCAGAGATCCATTAGTGCCCGAGGAAGTACGGTTTATTGGTCCCTTCAGACTGACAGATGAAGTGGATATTGACGGAAAAAAACACCAAGTTGGAAAGCTTATGCTTTCACCTACACGAACTTTTTTGCCTTATTTTGCATCAATTTTACCCGAACTAACACCTCAAATTGGTGGAATTATACATTGTACCGGAGGTGGGTTAACCAAGTCATCTAAATTTACCAAGGGATTTCATGTAGTTAAAGACCAAATCCTACCTACAGCTCCGGTCTTTCAGCTTATACAGAAAACTACAGGTACAGATTGGAGAGAGATGGTTCAGGTTTTCAATATGGGACAACGATTGGAGATTTACTGTGCAAAGGATATATCAGCTGAATTGATTAAGAGAGCCGAAGCTTTAGGAATTAAAGCAGGACTAGTAGGTCGTATTGAGAAGTTTAAGGGAAAAGCACTAACCATTTACGGTCCTGAGGGGCCAATAGATTTTGAATAAAAATGCACACAACATGAAAGGAATAATATTAGCAGGTGGACTGGGAACCAGGTTATTTCCACTTACTTTAGCTGTAAGCAAACAATTGATGCCGGTTTACGATAAACCCATGATTTACTATCCTTTGTCGACACTTTTGCAGGCTGGGATTAGAGATGTATTGATTATTTCTACACCTTATGATTTGCCGCTCTTTGAAAAATTATTAGGTGATGGGTCCGCCTTGGGTTGTAATTTTTCTTATGCCGCACAACCTGAACCCAAAGGTCTTGCACAGGCTTTTGTAATTGGGGAGAAATTCATCGGAAGAGATGCCGTTTCATTAATATTGGGGGACAATATCTTTTATGGAAACGGGGTGCCTGAGTTGTTAGCAGATTGC